>DATGWQ010000313.1:0-13916 GCA_035299385.1 Bacteroidales bacterium
TTCTTTATAAAATCTTTATACTTCTGAGTTGTTTTTTGTTAACTTCTTTATGACCTGCCACATACTTTTGTCGGTTTATATTTTAAAGGGGAGTGAATGAATCCTGGGAAGTCTATTGATATACAAAAACTGTCATTTGCAGGAATGATTGTAACACTCGGGATAGTTTTCGGCGATCTCGGGACAAGTCCATTGTATGTGGTGAGAGCCATCGTGGCCGGAGGAAGCGAATTCAATAAGCTTCTGATTTACGGTTCAATGTCTTGTATCTTCTGGACACTGACTCTGCAGACAACAATTAAATATGTCTTCATCACATTAAGAGCAGATAATAAAGGAGAAGGAGGTATTTATGCCCTCTTTGCGCTTCTTAGAAGAAAACCGCAATGGGCAGCAATTCTGACAATGGCCGGGGCAAGTGCGCTTCTTGCGGATGGCGTGATAACACCGGCCATAACTGTCACCTCTGCAATTGAAGGTTTAAAGCTTTATAAACCGGAGATTCCTGTTACTTTGCTGGTGCTGTTGATTTTTGTCGTTCTCTTTTTCATGCAGCAATATGGCACCAATGTTGTCGGAGGTTCATTCGGTCCCGTAATGCTCGTCTGGTTCCTGATGCTTGCCGTAATGGGATCAGCAAACCTTGTTCATAATCCGGGTGTTCTTACTGCTCTCAGCCCTGTCTGGGCAATAAGGTTCCTGGCAGCTTATCCCGGCGGTTTTATCCTTCTCGGTGCGGTTTTCCTTTGTACCACGGGAGCAGAGGCACTGTACTCTGATCTTGGCCATGTTGGACTGAAGAATATAAGAATATCATGGCTCTTCGTCAAAATCTCTCTTTTACTGAACTACTTCGGTCAGTGTGCCTGGTTACTACAGGGAGGAATGCAGGGAGAAAGGATGAATCCTTTTTATGGTATAATGCCTGAATGGTTTCTTCTCCCGGGGATTTTTATTGCAACTGCAGCTGCCATCATTGCCAGCCAGGCATTGATCACTGGTTCATATACACTTATCAGTGAAGCAATTAAGTTGAATTTCTGGCCAAAGCAAAATATATTAAATCCTACTCAGCTTAAAGGACAGGTTTATGTGCCCTTCATAAACTGGTTCCTAATGATAGCATGCAGCGCTGTAGTAATCTTTTTTCGTGAATCTTCGAAGATGGAAGCTGCCTATGGCCTGTCAATTACTATTACAATGATAATGACCACCCTGCTGCTTTCATTTCATCTGTACCAGAAAAAAGTAAATCGACTGTTAATAGTAGTCTTGCTTGTAACATATCTTGTCATCGAAGGAAGCTTCCTTGTGGCCAACCTTCATAAATTCAGATATGGCGGCTGGTTCACTCTTCTTCTTGCTTCTATGTTTTTCATAGTGATGTACGGCTGGTATTTTGGCAGGAAGCTGAAAAACCGGTATGTGACTTTCATGAACATTGCGGATTATATCGAACCTTTGAAGGATCTGTCTTCGGATATGACAGTTCCTGTCACAGCCACAAATCTCGTTTATGTTATAAAGGCAAATAATCCTGAGCAGGTAGAATCAAAGGTCCTTTATTCGATATTTCACAAACAGCCCAAAAGAGCTTCAACTTACTGGTTTGTCCATATCGACAGGAGAGATGATCCTTACACTTTCGAATACAAGGTGACGCACATTGTCCCGGGTATTCTTATAAGGATTGATTTTTACCTGGGTTTTAAAGTTGAACCGCAGATAAATCTTTATTTCCGTGAAGTAATCGATGACCTTAAAAAATCAGGTGAAATCAAAATGGAGAGCAGCTATGAGACAATAAGAAAACGGTCCATGGCGCCTGATTTTCTTTTTATCCTGATCGACAGGGTAATGTCCGGTGATGCAAAGCTTCCGTGGAAAGAAAAGTTTATTCTTTCGCTGCACAGGATTTCAAGATTCTTCTGCATATCCGACGTTAGTGCATTTAACCTCGATTCATCCATAACTGTAGAAGAGAAAGTTCCGATCATTGTAGGGGACCAGGGTCAGCCAAAGATAAGAAGACTTGTCGGCGGAACAGAAACTAGCAGGATCAGGACTGCCCCTCTTAAAGCATCGAGCTGATCATCCTGAGTAAAAACGAAGGCATTATACCGAGCAAAAGAATGCCTGCAAAAACGATTGCCAGCACCAGGTTCATCCTTGAAGAAACTTTAATCCCGGCAAACGGAACGGTTTCCGTGAACATTTCCCTTATCAGCCGCAGGTAATAATAAAGGCTAATGGCGCTGTTGACCACCAGGCTCACGGCAAGTACCCAGAAACCTGCCCTGGCGCCTTCAAGCACAAGATAGAATTTTGACATGAACCCTGCAGTAAGCGGTATCCCGGCCAGCGACAAAAGGGATAATGTCATAACTATGGCGAGCCAGGGATTCCTGTGGAAGAGTCCCCTGATATCCTTAACACTATCTGCATCGCGCTCGCAAACAGATAATGCTGATAGCACACTGAAAGCGCCCACAGTAGTTATCGTATAAGCGGCCAGGTAAAATATCGCCGCCCCAATGCCCTGTCTTCCTGCAACAAGCGTAATTGAAAGGTATCCCAGGTGCGCTATCGAGGAATAGGCAAGAAGCCTCTTGGTATTGTTCTGGTTCAGTGCAAGTAAATTTCCTGTAAACATCGAAGCAACCGCAATCACCGAAATAACAGTGATCATAACTTTGCTGTCTGCTCCAGATGAGAATAGCCTCAGCGCAAGAGCCAGGACTGATCCCTTCGAGACTGTAGCGATAAAAGCAGTGACAGGCATAGGAGCTCCCTGGTAAACATCGGCTGTCCACATGTGGAACGGTACAAGCGCGAGCTTGAATCCAATTGCCACCAGGATCATCAGGATCCCGGTAATGAAAACAGGACTGGTCAGGCCGGACCCTGCAAGTGCAAGCTCATTGAAGCTCATAGTGCCGGTTAATGCATAAATAAGGCCCATCCCGAAAAGCATGAAAGCCGAGGCAAGCGATGAGAAGATCGCGAACTTCACACCGGCTTCGACACAGGAATTGCGCCATTTCAGGTAAGCTGTCAGTACGTAAAGTGATATGCTCAAAATCTCGAGCCCGAGAAAAAAAGTGATGAAATGGTTTGCAAGTACCAGCACAGAGGCTCCCAGCGCTGCAACAAGCAAAATTATGAAGTATTCCTCCCGTTCACCAAACTGAATTCTGAGGTATTCATACGAGAGTGAGGTGATGAGTATGGATGCGGCGTATATTATTCCCAGGAAAAGCAATCCGAAATTGTCAAATGTCAGAAGCGGGATAAAATTATGCGGCAGGTAAGGCCTGATCACAAAAAGGGAAACCAGTGAAGCTGTGAATACGGCAAAGGTGAAGAAGTAAGTGAGGGAAAAATTCCTTCTTACTGTCGTGCCTATCATGATGATGATCGGACCGGCCGCAAGAATTATCAACGGTGCCAGGCACAGGAAATCAGTGGCGTTCATCAGCTTCCTTTAATATTGTTTTATCGATGCCGGTCATAGGCGTTTTGCTTACGAATGACCGTAGTGATTTCTGTAAAGCAGGCTTTGCATTGTCAATCACCGGCTGTGGCAAAAGCCCAGTAACAACAATCGCTGCTACCATCACGGCCATTATGATCGATTCACGTAATGTCAGATCTTTTTCTGCAGTTGAAGGGATCCTCTTTCCGAAGAAGACCTTCTGCATTATCCTCAATGAATATATGGTTGAAAGGATAAGCCCGATGCTTGCAAGTGATGCGAAAAGAACACTCGATTTGAACGCACCAGCCAGGATAAGGAATTCCGCAATGAAATTTCCAAGCCCGGGAAGCCCAAGCAGGGCCATCGAAAAGATCATTCCCATCGAGCCCAGGGCAGGCATGCTCTCCCACAAGCCACACATATGGCCCAGATCACGCGTCCTGAGCCTTTCATAAAGCTGCCCGGCTATGATGAACATGGCCCCGGTGCTTATGCCATGTGCAATTATCTGGAAAACAACGCCCTGGTATGCAAGCTCATTGAAGGAATAGATTCCGATCAGCACAAATCCCATATGGCTGAAGCTCGAATATGCTATAAGCCTTTTCAGGTCAGTCTGGGCAAAAGCTAGCATGGCCCCGTAAAGAATTCCTGTGACGCCGAGGGTCATTGCCACGGGTGCGAATAATAATGAAGCATTGGGGAAGAGCGGTACGGCATACCTTATCAAACCATAAGCAGCAGTTTTTGCCATAAGTGATGCCAGGATCAGCGTGCCTGAGGATGGTGATTCGGTATATGCATCGGGAAGCCAGGTGTGAAGCAGGAAAACCGGAAGCTTGACCAGGAACGCTGCCAGGAAAC
Organism: Bacteroidales bacterium; assembly: GCA_035299385.1. Lineage (GTDB taxonomy): Bacteria > Bacteroidota > Bacteroidia > Bacteroidales > VadinHA17 > LD21. The sequence continues at coordinate 4,343 of DATGWQ010000313.1, forward strand.
CTGCCATTAGCAGGATCTCCACTGTTTTGCCCATGACTGTCCCGGTAAGCTCATTCAATTCAAATGTGTACTGCCCTGCAGATGATCCATGGACAAGATAGATCCCGGCTATTGAAACAAGCATCAGGAGCCCGCCTGCCTGCGTGTAAATGAAGAATTTGTAAGCCGCATGTTTCCTGTTTTCATGACCCCACAGTGAGATGATGAAGAACATCGGCACTATCATAAGCTCCCAGAAAAAGTAAAAGAGGAATAAATCCACAGAGAGAAATACTCCCGTGATCCCCGCGATGGTCCAGAGAAGGTTGAACTGGAAAAATCCATGGTTCCTGGTTATTTCATTTCGTGAAACCAGGACCGCAAGCAGCCCGATGAACAGGGTGAGTGTAAGCATGAGCAGGCTCAGGCCGTCGAGTGCAAGATGGATCCCTATTCCGAGCTCCGGTATCCAGGAGGCCCTGTACTCAAGGAACCATTCGCCTGTACCAACTGATGACCTGAAATAATGCGGGATTATTATGATCAGGCAGACAGAAAGCGCTGCAACTGAAATCAGCCGGGCGGCAACAGCGCTTCTCTTTCCGGTTATCCATGCGAAGATCCCGGCAACGATCATTATCAATATCAGAAGAGGCAATGTCATAATATTATCGCCAGTAAAATAATTATAACTGTACATGCAGAAAGGAACAGGACATACCATCTCAGCGACCCGTTCTGGGTTTCCATAAATGTGGAATTGAGGAATGCAGCGCTCCTCGAGATTCCCTTGTTGATGTACCCGGTGAAATCATTTTTGTTGATCGACGCGAGCCACCTGTAAGGCTTCACGAAAAAAGTGGCATAAATCCTGTCAAACCCCCAGCCGGACAGGAAAAAGCTTTCAAGCTTTGTACCGCTGAATTGTTCTGCAAGAGAGGGTTTCCTGCGGAATGCCAGCCAGGCAAGGTAAACACCGCCAATCGATATCAGCGCCGAGATCAGCTGGATGACAGTTTCGGAGCTTTCATTTTTTACAATACTGACTTCCGGGAGATCTGCCCCGAATAACCTTGAAAAGAGGTGAACGGGACCAAGATTCCGGGGCATTTCAATGAAGCCGCCGATAACGGACAGTACCGCCAGGATAATAAGCGGAACAGACATCATCAGTCCTGCCTTATGCGAAGGATTTATTTTTTCTTCACCAAAGAACACGACAAATACAAGCCTGAATATGTAGAGTGAAGTAAGAAGCGAACCGGTTATTCCTGCGATCCATAACCAGGGACTTCCCCCGGGTGATGCCCATTCAAACCACAGTATTTCATCCTTGCTGTAGAAACCTGCCGTTACAAGTGGCAATGCGGCAAGTGAAGCTGCACCTGTAAGGAATGTTACAAAAACAACAGGCATGGATTTGCGCAACCCTCCCATTTTGAAAATATAATGTTCATCATGCAACAGGTGGATAACCGCGCCACCTGCAAGGAATAAGAGCGCTTTAAAAAATGCGTGTATCATGAAGTGAAACACTGATGCCGACCAGGCGCCTATTCCCATTGCCACAAACATATACCCGATCTGGCTTATCGTCGAGTATGCGAGAATCCTTTTAAGATCGTGCTGTGCCAGCGCGCTGAATCCTGCAATCAGCAGTGTAAGAGCGCCGATGATCGCAATGAGGAGCATGACCGGAGGCGCCAGGGTGAAGAGCACATGCGTGCGGGTGACCAGGTACACTCCGGCAGTCACCATTGTTGCGGCATGTATTAACGCGCTGACAGGTGATGGACCGGCCATTGCATCGGGAAGCCATACCTGCAATGGCAGCTGGGCAGATTTTCCGAGAGCTCCTCCAAGCAGCAGGAGAGAGGCGATAACCGCCATTGATGAACCGATTCCCCATTTTTCGGGCGCCGCCTGCATAAGTTCACGGATATTCAGTGTCCCGAAACTTGCAAGAAGCAGGAAAAGCCCGATTATCATGAATGTGTCACCGATCCTTGTGACAGTGAAAGCCTTGTTTGCAGCAGAAACATTCACGGGATCCCTGTACCAGAACCCGATAAGGAGATAGCTGCAAAGGCCCACGCCTTCCCACCCAAGGTAAAGCAGCAGCAGGTTATCGGCAAGTACCAGTATCAGCATCGATCCGACGAACAGGTTCATGTAGGCAAAAAACCTGTTGAACCCGTCATCCCCACGCATGAACTCAATGGAATAGACATGGATAAGTGCGCCGACGAAGGTTATAACAAAGCAGAAGACGAGTGAAAGAGGATCGATCAGCAGCGAAAATCCTGCATTGAATCCATCCGTGTTGATCCATGTATAAAGATGGTTTACAAGGAATCCTTCCGCCGGCCTGTGAGATAAAAATGTAACAAATGTTACAATTGTGATTATGGCAGATATTATAACGGAACCCGGACCGATCACGGCAGTGATCGCTGCCGGCAGCTTTTTCGCAAAGATGCTGATGACCAGAAATCCCAGCAGTGGCAGGGCAGGAATGAGCCAAATGTATGATCCTGTATCCATCATTCTTCCGTTTTCCTGTCATGTAAATTATTCACCGAATCGGCGTCCAGCGTTTTGAAATGGCGATGCAGCTGTAATATCAGCGCCAGCCCGACCGAGACCTCGGCTGCCGAAACTGTCAGGATGAAGAGGAACATCACCTGGCCGTCAGCCTGCATCCAGTGAGAACCTGCCACCACAAAAAGGAAGGCTGCACTGTTGAGCATTATCTCCACCGACATCAGCATGAAGATGATGTTCCTGCGGACAAGAAAGCCTGTCAGTCCCAGCAGGAACAGCAGCCCTGCGGCAAGCATCTGTATGTTCAGCGGTACCGTTAGCACTGTCTCATGTCTTTTCTGTAGTTCTTTTTAAAAACCTGTGGAATATTTTTTTCCTCTGTTTCCCCAGATGATATGAACCGACTATTCCAACCAGCAGAAGCATGGCGGCAATTTCCACCGCCAGCATATATTTTGTAAACAGAGTTATTCCGACCTGTTTTGGATCGATGGGAGCCGGTGATGCCTGTTCGCTGCCAAATGCGCGAAGAACGTAGATGAACACTCCAAAAAGAATTGCCGAAAGTATTCCCGGAAAGATCCATGTCGAAGGCCGGATAAGGCTTTTTTCAACCTGTTTTTCCATCCCGACGTTAAGCATCATTACGACGAAGATGAAAAGAACCATTATTGCACCGGCGTAGACCAGCACTTCAAATGCAGCAACCAGCGGCGCCCCGATCAGGTAGAAAATGACAGAAACAGACAGCAGTGATAATATAAGGTACATAAGGGCATGAATGGCATTGTGCCTTGTTATCGCCATTATTGTCGAAACTACCGCAATTCCCGCTGCTATGTAGAAGATCAGGTTCATATCAGTGTATGAGACTTTTAAGATCCACGGGAGGTTCCTCGTTCTCGCCTCCTCCTTTGGGCTTCACGCCGAAATCAACACCTGCGACCCTGTAAAAATCATAATTATGGTATTTCCCTTCCCCGCTTATCAGGAGATGTTCTTTTTCATAAACCATGTTTTGCCTGTTATATTCGCTCATTTCAAAATCAGGGATCAGCTGTATCGCATATGTCGGACATGCTTCCTCGCAAAAACCGCAGAATATGCATCTCGAGAAATTTATTCTGAAAAATTCAGGGTAACGCCTGCCGTTCTTCCCGTTTGCAGCCTGGAGCGCGATACAGTCAACAGGACATGCAGCTGCACACAGGTAACAGGCTACACAGCGTTCATTTCCTTCAGGATCGCGGGAAAGGATGATCCTTCCCCTGAATCTTGGAGGCAATTGCGGCTTCTTTTCGGGATACCCCCGTGTCTCACGCCTGCGGAATGCATGCAGGAAAGTCAGCCATATGCTTCGAAGTATGCTAAACATGTCAGTGAAAGTAAATCAGTATGGCGCCCGTTATAAGTATATTCAACAACACAAGCGGTAACAGTATTTTCCATCCGACTTCCATCAGCTGGTCATACCTCGGTCTTGGCAATGATGCCCTGATGAGGATGAAGAGGCAGATGAAAAATGCAGTCTTGACCGCAAACCAGAACACCGGAGGCAGGAAAGCAGGACCGAGCCAGCCGCCGAAAAAGAGCGTTACTATGATCGCTGAGTTCAGGAATACTGCCAGGTATTCCCCGACGAAGAACATCCCGAATTTCATGCCGGAGTATTCGCTGTGGTAACCAGCAACAAGCTCCCCTTCAGCTTCGGGCAGGTCGAAAGGGGTCCTGTGTGTTTCCGCAAGGGCGGCGATGAAGAAGACTGCAAAGCCGACAAACTGCGGCACGACATACCACATGTTTCTTTGAGCCTCCACAATCTGCCTGAAGCTGAAGCTGTCAGACATCATCACAACGCCCACAAGCGATAGGCCCATGAAAACTTCATATGTCAGCATCTGCGCAGATGCCCTCATCGAACCAATCAAAGAATATTTATTGTTGGAAGCCCATCCACCCAGTACGACACTGTACACCCCGAGTGATGAGTTTCCAAGAAAGAACAGAAGTGCAATGTTTGTGTCGAGGACAAAAAAGCCTCCTGTAAAAGGAATGATGGCGAAGGTAAGCATGATGGTGATCATTACGATAGCAGGAGCGAGTACGAAAACTCCTTTATCCGCAAACGGCGGGATCCAGTCTTCCTTGGTAAATATCTTCACTACATCGGCCAGCACCTGGAAAATGCCGAATGGCCCCACCCTGTTCGGCCCGTACCTGTCCTGGAATAAGGCAAGGAGCCTCCTTTCAACCCATATAAGGCCGGCTGCCACCGTGAGCGGAATAAGCAAAACACCCAGAACTATGAAAATGTATTTCATTTCTCTCAGCTCACCGGTTTATAATAAGAATCCATTCCTGTTTTCTCGCCGTCAAACAGTCTCACACCGGGGTTCCCGTCCGGGTAATCGCCCCCGGGCATGTTAAGGTATTTGTTTGAAGCCTGGGGGGAATTCCAGTTGGGGGCCCAATAGTATGGGACAAGCCCTGCAGGCGGAATTCCCTTGTATCCTTCCATGCTGAAATTAAGCGGTGAGTCAATGTCCTCAGGCGGTTTTGGCTCATGAACATTTTTGTTGGAATCCATTGCTGTCCTCCCGCTGAACCTCGGAGTCTGACGTGCTATCTTCTCATCTTTCATCCTGAAGCCGGGTGCGGGGATGATCTCATTTATGATTGAGTAGAAAGGATAAGCCTCTTCCTGCGAAGAGCTGATTTCATCAAAAGTTTTCCAATGCTCTTCGCCTTTATTTTTAAGAGATATCATTTCAGAAATCAGCTTCCAGCTGTCCTTTATAATTCCATCTTCAGGAAGCACCCTGTAATATCTTTGCGCCCTTCCTTCATAACTGACAATTGTTCCTGTCGATTCAGCGAATGTTCCGGACGGCAACAGGACGTCAGCCTTCAGCGAGGTGGCATTCAGGCTGTGGTTCAGCAGGATAACAGTTTCAAATGAAGCCAGTAGGCTGTCGATCTTTTCTTTTTCTCCGAGGCTGAACAGATCGTTTTCCAGGATTACCAGGGTGTCTCCCTTTGCGGACATGATCTCATCGAATGGCTTGCCGTTCATCAATGCCAGGCCAAGCGAGTTGCAGCAGGGCATTAAAATTGAAAGCCCGGCTTTTTTCCCTTTACCGGAAAGTGCTTTTATTATGTTCGCCGCAGCATGAATTATATCTGCTTTTCCTGAAGTGATACCTGTGATGATTACCGGATTTTTTGCTTCACTCAAGGCTTTTGTGATTGATACAGCCATTTCCTTGATATCAACAGGAAGATCAGGTTTGAATGGCGCCTTTGAATCGATCGATGCTGCAACAGCAAATGCAAGTCCCGCTATCTGACCTGCTTCACTCAGCCTGCATTCACAAATATCATCCAGTTCAGATTCCCCGGGTGCAGCAATGAACAAAGGACTTCTCACTCCAAGTGCCCTGTCGCGCACCCCGGCATCGTTCCAGCGAGGTATGCCTGAGCTTGCTGCTTCATCGAAAGCTTTATTCCTAGCAGCCTGCCGCACTGCGAGTCCGAGCATCGGTGCGGTTTTTATGGGATCTTCCCCGATTATGAATACAGCATCTGCAGATTCTATGTCTCTCAATGAAGCCGGGTATGCAGGACCTTGCTCCATCAATTTTAGCGCCTCTACGGCGAGGCTGAATTCAGATGCAGACACGCCATGGAAGAAATTTTCTTTTCCGGCAAGCGTTTCCAGGGCAAAGTTTGATTCGAGTGAAGCTGTCGGGGAGCCGATCCCGACTATCTTTTTGCCTCTCAAAGCTTTTGTTAATACAACAGACGGATCTTCATTGCTCCTTACAGATATTTTCCTGATCCTTTCTGCACCATCGATGTATTCATATCCGAACCGTCCCCTGTCGCATATAAAATAACCATTCACATCATGGTTGTACCTGTTTGTTATTCTTCTTACCCGGCCATATCTTTCAGAAAGGAAAATATTACAACCCACGCTGCAGTTGTTGCAGACTGAAGGCGAATTGGTAAGGTCCCATTTGCGGGTGTAGTGATGGCTTAACGTTTTATCCGTAAAGACGCCTGTCGGGCAGACCTCCACAAGGTTCCCGCTGAAAATGCTTTCGAGCTTCCCGTCGGTGTGCCTGCCGAAATAAACGTTGGCAGCAGAGCCAAAAACATGCAGGTCCCTGCCTCCGGCATAATCGCGGTAATACCTTACACACCTGTAGCACTGGATGCAGCGGTTCATCTCGTGGTTGATGTAAGGGCCGAGATCCTGGTTTACATGGGTGCGTTTTTTGAACCTGAAGCGCCGGTAATTATGCCCGGTCATTACGGTCATGTCCTGCAGGTGGCATTCACCGCCTTCATCGCAGACAGGACAATCGTGCGGATGATTTGTCATGAGGGCTTCGATAACAGCCCGCCTGAAGTCCTTTACCTCGGGATCGTCGATGGAAATAATGAGGCCGTCGGCAACAGGTTCCATGCACGACATTATTATCCTTCCCCATTTGTCGTTCGCATCCTTGTATTTCTTCACGGCACATTGCCGGCAGGCACCCACTGACCCCATTGCAGGATGGTAGCAGAAATACGGTATGTCAAGGCCGAGTCCGAGGCAGGTCTGCAACAGGTTCCCGCCGGGTTCCACTTCAAAAATTTTTCCGTCTACCGTAATCTTTACCATATCATTTCCAGGGACAGCGTTTTTCTTTTATATGTCTCAAAAAATCTTCACGGTAATATTTCAGCCCGCTCTGCAAAGGCTCCATAGCCCCGGGTGCATGGGCACAGAAGGTGTTACCGGGGCCCATAAAATGAGTGTGAAATTCAAGTGTGGAAATATCTTCTTCCAATGCAGTTCCGTTCTCGAATGAACCGAGGATCTTTTCGCTCCAGGGCAGCCCTTCACGGCAGGGGGTGCACCAGCCGCAGCTTTCGGCCGCAAAGAACCGGATCATGTTTCTTATGAAGTTCACGGGACACGTTTTATCATCCAGGATTATCATGGTGCCCGTACCAAGGCGGCTTCCTGCAGCCCTTACCGAGGCAAAGTCCATGTTGACGTCGAGATGGTCTGCTGTAAGGAAATCCGTTGAGGCGCCCCCGGGAATAATGCCTCTGAGATTATACCCTTCCTGCATTCCGCCTGCATGATCATTAAGAATTTCTTTCAGCGGTGTTCCCATTGGGAGCTCCCATAAACCCGGCTTCTTCACCCTGCCGCTCACACCGAATAACTTTGTGCCTCCTTCCTTTGTGAGGCTGAGCTTGAGGAACCAGTCTGCGCCTTTTTCGATGATGTGAGGGATCCAGCAGAGTGTTTCCACATTATTCACAACAGTGGGATGGCCGAACAAACCGCTGGTGGCAGGATATGGCGGCTTAGCCCTCGGTATGCCCCTCTTGCCTTCAAGGGAGCTGAGCAATGCTGTTTCCTCCCCGCAGATGTACCTGCCGGCGCTGGTGTGAATATAAAGGTCAAGATCATATCCTGTTCCAAGGATGTTTTCACCAAGGTATCCTGCCTGGTAAGCTTCAGCAATGGCTTTCCTGATAATTTTTTCAGCATCCTTGTAGGCCCAGCGCAGGAAGATATATGCTTTCCGGGCTTTTATTGCAAATGAAGCAATGATCATTCCGGCGATCAGCTGGTGTGGATTACCCTCGAGCAGGTACCTGTCCTTGAATGTGCCAGGCTCCATTTCGTCGGCATTTGCAACCAGGTACCTCATTCGCGGATCATCTGCCGGGATAAGGCTCCATTTCAATCCTGTTAGGAAGCCTGCCCCGCCGCGGCCCGTGAGACCTGACGATTTGACGAGGTTGATGATATCGGCCGGAGGCATCTCCTTAAGAGCTTTCACAACACCGGCGTATCCCCCCGCTTTCTCGTACTCTTTCAGCAGAGGCGGTACCCTGTTATGCTCTTTGATATATCCTGTAAGAGGTGTCTCCATTATCACAAATACCTTTCGAGTATACTGTCAATCCTTTCCCTGGTAAGCCTGTTATGAGTATCACTGTTTACCATCATCACAGGTGCATTGTCACAATCGCCCAGGCATGAAACCGGGAGCAGTGTAAACCGCCTGTCCGGTGTGGTTTCACCAAACTTTATTCCGAGCTTTCCTGAAATATAATTGTAAAGCGATTCATAATCCATTACCATGCAGCTGATGCTGTCGCAAATAAGTATCACATTCCTGCCGACAGGCTTCCGGTAAATCCTGGTATAAAATGTTGCGATGCCATCCACCTCATCTGTCGACATGCCGAGCTCAGAAGCAATATCCGCGATAGCTTCATCCGAGATCCATCCCTTGTGCTGCTGCACTATTTTTAGTGCGTCGATAACGGCAGCTGTGGGATAAGGATAAAGCTCCATCTCCTCATGAATTTCTTTCTTTTCGGCTTCTGTCAGCATCTTTAAAATTTCTTATCTGTCAAGGTCGGAAAGTATGAAGTCGATCGCTCCAAGTATCGAGAGCAAGTCGGCAATTGTATATCCTCTTGCAATCAGCGGAAGCATCTGAAGGTTGGCAAAGGTCGGGGTCCTGATCCTTGAACGGTAGGATGAATTCCCGCCGTCGCTTACCAGGTAATACCCGGTGGCGCCTCTCGATGTTTCGAAAGGGACCATTGCCTCGCCTTCTGGCAGGACCAGCCCCCAGCTCACAGCAAGGAAGTGCGTTATAAGCGTTTCGATATCCTGCATTGTTCTTTCCTTCAATGGAGGCGCGGCAAGCGGATGATCTGATTTGTATGAGCCTGCGGGCATGTTGTTTACGCATTGCTGGATTATCTTAAGGCTTTGTTTCATTTCCTCGATGCGGACAAGCGTCCTGTCGTAGCAATCGCCGTTTTTGCCGACCGGCACCTCGAAGTCAAACTGGTCATAACCTGAGTATGGGCGTTTTTTCCTGTAGTCCCACTCAACTCCGGTTGCCCTGAGCCCAGGGCCTGTTACGCCCCATTCTATTGCTTCATCATCAGAATACACTCCGATACCGATCGTTCTTGCCTTGAAGATCCTGTTCTTCACCACAGTTTTTTCAAACTCATG
>DATGWQ010000314.1:0-6481 GCA_035299385.1 Bacteroidales bacterium
TTCTTTACTCCTTAGATTGACGGCTATGCCCCTGGGGGTCAGGGGTGGACAGAGCGGAGGAGTAATTAGTGGGGGTCCGATCTCAGTTCCTTTTTACTGAATGCCAGCAGCCCCATGAATGTCAGGAACCCGTTCAGAAGAAGCAATTCGAATCCGAATTTGTAGCCATTGAAGAGCACAACCGAATAATGGCTCAGGAAAAAGCACATTACAGGAGAAAGGATCGCCACAAATGGAGTAGCAACGTCTCTGACCTTTCTTTTTGTAAACATGCCGAAGGTGTACAGGCCAAGCAGAGGCCCATATGTATATCCTGCAATGGTGAAGAGCTTGTCAATCACAGCTTCATCGTTGACAATGCTGAAAATGATAACACTTATAAAGAACAGGAAGGCAATGCTGAGGTGCACGATATACCTGATGCGTGTCTTTGCCGCTTCAGAAATTTCTCTTTTATCGAGCCTGAGGAAATCGATGCTGATGGAAGTTGTAAGGGAAGTCAGCGCCCCGTCAGCGCTTGGGAATGCAGCTGAGATCAGACCGATAAGGAATACTATCCCGGCCACAGGACCAAGATACCTGAGGGCAACAGTGGGGAAAATATCATCGCTTTTGGCAACTTCGATGGCATTGCTCTGCATGAAGATAAGCAGCAGGGCGCCAAGGAAAAGGAAAAGAAGCACGACAAAGAAATTTATCGCGCTGAAAGTGAACATGTTCTTCTGTGCCTCCTTCAGGTTCCTGCAGCTGAGGTTCTTCTGCATCATTTCCTGGTCGAGGCCAGTCATGACAATAGTGATGAACATTCCGCTGAAAAACTGCTTCAGGAAAAATCTTTCATGATGCCAGTCCGTGATGAACATCCTTGAAACAGGGCTGGCTTTAACCTGCGAAACAAGATCCGGAATTGAAATGTGAAGGTTACGGCTTATATAAATTACCGAAAGTACAACAGCCAGAAGCATGAAAGTCGTCTGCAGCGTATCAGTCCATATTATTGTTTTGATTCCGCCTTTGAAAGTGTAGATTATGATAAGGACAATGAAAATCAGGACATTGATCCAGAAGGGGATATTCCATGCATCAAAAACGAACACCTGCAAAACATTTATGACCAGGAACATCCTCAGTGACGCACCAAGTACCCTGGACAGAACGAAAAAGCCCGCCCCAGTCTTGTACGACCAGAAACCGAAACGCTGGTCGAGATAACTGTATATTGAGGTAAGCCTCAGCCTGTAATACAAGGGAAGGAGCACGAGGGCGATCACTGCATAGCCGAACAGATAGCCCATGGCCACGACCATGTAACTGAACTGGGTATCCTTCACCCAGCCCGGCACAGACATGAAAGTTACACCGGAAAGTGATGCACCTATCATGCCATAGGCAACCACGAACCATGGTGACACCTTGTTGCCGATAAAGAAAGATTCGTTGTTGGCTTTTCTTGCTGTAATCCAGGTTATGGCAAAAAGAAGCAGCGTGTAAAGGAGAAAAATACCGAGAATAATTACAGGTGACATGTTATCAAAAATAATTTACAAGAATAAGAAAAATAGATCAAGCCAAAAAATAAGGGTGAAAAATGACTTATTTTTGCAGTAAATACTATAGTGTATATGGCTTATAATGAATTCCCTTCAAAAGTTCTTGAGGATGCGGTGAATGAGTTCGCTTCGCTTCCCGGTATAGGCAGGAAGACAGCATTCAGGCTCGTGATGAATCTTCTGAGAAGGGATGCGTCTGAAGTGCGGAGCTTCGGCGAAAGCATAATCAAATTGAAGGAGGAAGTCCGTTACTGCTCAGTGTGCCATAATATCTCTGACACTGATAGATGCAGCATCTGCAGTGATGAACGGCGCGACAGGTCGTTAATCTGCGTGGTTGAGAATATCCAGGACGTCATGGCTGTCGAAAATACCAGGCAGTACAGGGGAGTTTACCATGTTCTTGGAGGAATAATCTCACCAATCGACGGAATAGGCCCATCCGATCTCCGGATAGACAGCCTCGAGGAAAAAGTGCGCAACGGTTCAGCGAAAGAGATCATTTTTGCCCTCAGCACCACAATGGAAGGCGATACAACAAACTATTACCTCTACAAGAGACTCGGCAAATACAATGTTCTTCTTACAACACTTGCCCGGGGAGTGGCAATCGGCGATGAGCTGGAGTATACGGACGAAATTACGCTGGGAAGAGCTATCAACAACAGGAATCCGTATCAGCAATAAGACATCTCTTAACCCTATCCCTGCCCTTTGGCCAGTCCGGCTCGTTCGCTAAAATAGCCCAACCGGGCTATTTCTTAACGCTCCGCCCTCTTAAACAACAAGGGAAAGGATGGATTCTAATATCTGAGATCCAGCCCTCACCTTAATTTCTAAGCGGAGGGTTAGGAAGGGTTAAAGCGGACAATTATGCCTTGTTCAGCTTTGTTTCAACTCTTTTTTCATCCCTGAAACATTTTCACAGGACCTTTGTTTTATATCATGAATAAAAACATGAAAAAAACTTTTTATGGCAAAACTCGACGTTTTACTGCCCGCCATGGGTGAAGGAGTAATTGAGGCCACAATCACAAAATGGCTTGTTTCAGAGGGAACCGAGGTTAAGGAAGATGACCCCATTGTTGAAGTCGCAACAGATAAAGTCGACTCTGAGATACCTGCTCCGGCAGCCGGCACAATCAGCAGGATAATAGCAAAAGAAGGAGCTGTTCCGAAGATCGGCGACCTGCTTGCCGTTGTAGAAACTGAGGCTAAGCAAAAAGAGTCTGATTCAGGAAAAGTAAACAGGGAAGTTGAGAGGGTACAGCAGACAATCGAATCGGTACGGCACGAAAAGCAGGAAGCTGAAACTGTATCAGCAGGAATGAAAAGCCGCACCCCATCGGGAAAATTCCTTTCGCCCCTTGTGCGAAGCATGGCAGCAAAAGAAGGCATAAGCTACGACGAGCTTGACACCCTTACCGGTACCGGTATGGACGGACGGTTGACAAAAGAGGACTTCATGCGCTATATCGGCGAACGTAAGGGAGGCAGGCCGGAGCCTCAGAAGAGACCCGGTGAAAGACCGATGCCCGAGGCTGAACCTCAGAGGAAACCTGTTCCTGAAGCAGAACCTCAGCGCCAACCTGTACCCGAAGCAGTCCCGCAGCAAAAACCTGTTCCGGAAGCAGAGCCGCAAAAGCAGGTCCCCGGAACTGAACCGAAGCCCCCCGAGGTGAAAACCGCTCCTGAGGATGAGGTAATCCCAATGGACAGGGTGCGGAAGCTCATCGCGGAACACATGGTGATGTCGAAGAGGACCTCGGCCCATGTGACTTCTTTTATCGATGCCGACGTTACAAAGCTCGTTGAATGGAGGGAAGCCAACAAGGAAAAATTCCTGGCAAAAGAAGGCCAGAAGCTGACCCTTACACCTTTCTTTATCGATGCAGCTGCAAAGGCATTGTATGAAATACCGGAAGTAAATGTGCAGGTTGACGGAAACAACATCATAAAGAAAAGAAGCATTAACATCGGCATGGCAACCGCCCTTCCTAACAGCAACCTTATCGTGCCTGTGATAAAGAACGCCAACGAAAAGAGCCTGACAGGCCTTGCAAGGGCAGTGAACGATCTTGCATCCCGGGCAAGAAGCAACAAGCTCAAACCCGATGAGATTGCCGGCGGCACTTTCACCCTTACCAACTATGGCAGCTATGACAATCTTGCGGGGACGCCTATTATCAACCAGCCGCAGACAGCGATCCTTGGAACAGGTGCCGTAAGAAAGACACCTGTTGTCATTGAGACACCTATGGGAGATGTTATCGGCATCAGGCGCATAATGATCGTCTCACTGAGCTATGATCATCGTGTTATCGACGGGGCACTGGCCGGCAAATTCCTGCAGAAGGTCAAAAAAATACTCGAGAATTACACCTCCGATATTTCACTGCAGTAACTAAATAAACAAAGCCATATTTTCAAGCATATTTAGAAAAAAGGTCGCCTCATGTTGACTTTTTTTCTAATATTTCCCTATATTAGTACCTTTGTGGGTAATTATATGCACTCTGATAACCCGGATCTGGCAGATGACTCTTCTCCTCAGGTCGTTTAGAAATTAACCGCTATGATAAAAAGGTTCCTCTTCTTGTCATTCCTTTTATCCGTAATTACTATAACGGATATTTTACCCCAGTCAAGGCTGGAAATAAAAAAACTGTTTTATGAAGCAGAGAGCTGGATACTATTTGAGGATTACAAAGAAGCTCTTCCGATTTATCAGCAGCTTTTAAAGATCAATCCTGCAAATTCAAATTACGAGTACAGAATAGGACAGTGTTACATCAACACCCCCGGTGAAAAGGAAAAAGCCGTCAGCTATCTGGAGGATGCCATCAGGTACGTTGACGCTGAATATGATGAAGGCAAGTTCAGCGAAACACATGCACCCTTTGATGCTTACTATTACCTTGCCAATGCTTACCGTATAAACAACCAGATCGACAAAGCCATCGCGACCTATGAAATCTTCAGGCAGAACCTCAATCCTGCGGTATACGACTCAAATATTGTAAATCTTCAGATCCAGTCGTGCCTGAATGCAAGGGATCTGATGAAGCACCCGCTCTTCATCAGGCAAACCAACCTGAGTGACATTATTAACGAAAGCAATTCGGAATTCAATCCTGTCGTTTCGGACAACGAAGACATGATAGTCTTCTCGAGATCCACCGCTTTTTATGATGCAATACTCTATTCGGTCAGATCGAAAGGCGCGTGGAGCGGGCCGATGAACATGAATGAAATCCTTAAAGTCGACCAGGACCTCTTCCCCACTTCTCTTTCAAAGGATGGGAAAACACTGTATCTGTACAGCTCGGCAGATTACGACGGCATCATTTACAATTCCCATTTTGAAAACGGATCCTGGTCACCGGTTGTGAAGCTGAATGATAATATAAACACCAAATACTGGGAATCGCATGCGACAATTTCGCATGATAATAAAAAACTTTACTTCACAAGCAACAGGAAAGGAAGCATTGGCGGCCTGGATATTTATGTTTCGGAAAGGGACAGCTCGGGTGACTGGGGCCAGGCAAAAAACCTCGGCGCCGTCATCAACACGCCGTACAATGAAGAATCACCCTTCCTGAGCCAGGATGATAAAACGTTATTCTTCAGCTCCCGGGGCCATTTCAATATGGGAGGCTATGATATTTTTTATTCCACCCTCCTTCCTGACGGAACCTGGTCTGTGCCCCTGAATGCAGGGTATCCGCTGAATACTACAGATGATGATGTTTTCTTCAAACCCATGAAAGACGGTTATGTGGGTTATTTCTCAAAGGAAGGGACAGACAGTTACGGCAAACAGGACATCTACAGGATTGAGATATTTTCAGATGATCATCCGAGGAAATTTTATGTAAGGGGCATAGTGAAAGTGGCGGATCTCATGTCGAATTTCAATGACAGTGTGAAGATCAGCGCAATGAACATAAAAAACCCGAACCAGATTGTTGTGGTTTATTCCAATCCCAAAACGGGGGAGTATGAATTTGAGGTGCCTCACGGGAATTATGAGGTTACGTACCAGGGAGAAGGCGCCAAAAAGGTCACAAAACAGATTGACCTTCCATTGACGAATCCTTCGGACAGTTTCGTCCTGCCGGGCACTGTTCTCCCTAAAACAGATTTCATGGCAGATCTCAGCGTGGGAACAGGAAAGACAATCACGGTAAGGCCGGGTGATTCTATAATGATTCCGCTGAAAGTCGAACCAAACTCCATTCTCAGGATAGAGCGATGGTCGGGCGATTCACTGCTCTCGGCAGAAGAAATTGTAATGAAAGATTCCATTTACAACTACAGAATGCTGCCCGGACCGGGCGACAGCAAAGTTGTCTTTAAGCTTACTGACAAATTCAATAATGTAACAACCACAGAAGTATTCATTTCAAGGCAGAAAGAGCAGCCGGTACTCATCAGGCCCGAATACAGCAGGATCATTGCACAAAAGCAGCTCGATGCCTTCATATCGATGCTCAGGAGCCGCTCATCAGGCGATCTGAAAAACCTCATCAGTGACATAGATACGAAGAAGCAGAAATTCGGGAAGCCCGACGACGTCCTCGACTGGCTGAAACAGGAGGGCGCCGGAAAGAATATAAGCAATGATGAAATAGACCGGCTTGCTCTGAAGGTGGCAGTTATGGACAATGTCCTCACACAGGCAGCTGTCGACTATCTCGCACGTCACAGCGATGGCGAGCTGAAAAAGCTTCTTGAAGGACTTAACATCTATGAATCCGGGCTCAAAACCTGGACTGATCTTCAGAAATACATACAGGAGAAATCCGGTGGAAGAATATCACCTGAAGATCTTAATAAAGCAGTCGGTGAGATTCTTGCCGATGTCGATCCCGGAATTTCTTCAATCCGCGACAAAGTGATCGCATACAGCAATCTGGCGGATAACG
>DATGWQ010000315.1:0-15868 GCA_035299385.1 Bacteroidales bacterium
TACTACTGCAGAGCCAGCCTGGCAGGATATCCGGAAAATAATTCCAAAGAAGCATAGAATTAACATCAATGTTGTTTTCTTACCTTTAAGGATTAAGTTTATAGATGGAATACTTCAAAGCTTCGCGCCGCATGGTTATAAGATGACTACTTATTCCGGAACAAATTAAATACAGCTAAAATGAAAATCTATAAAACTGACCTGAACCGAAAAACCCTGATCCGTTGGAAGATCTATTTTGACAGATCAAGAATGTACATTGGTTATATACAGTTCTTCCTTATTGGAATTGTCTTCCTCCAGTCATTTAAAGAAAAATCCTGGGGGGTGGCGATTTATAATCATGCTCTGATTGCGATCCCGATTGCTTTGATCCTGTTTATTGTACTTTCACTGGTCCTGGGCTGGCTTGATACACGATTGGGCTTCAGACAGGAAGAACTCAGAAATTTATCAAGATCAAATCCCGTCATGATGGAGATGCTTGAGGAATTGAAGGAAATAAACAAGAAGCTGGATCTCAAAGACCAAAAAAAGTAACCTATATGAGCATTTGGACAGCTTCATTCAGAAGCGCGCCCTGATTTGCACAACAGACAGTATTCCGGAATCGGATTTGTAACAAAACAACCATATAAAGCGTTTATAATACATCAAAAATGCAAGGATCAGAGACTTGAAATGTAAAAATGCAACTTAGATCTGCGATACTGCCGTACTTAATTTTAAGCTTGTATTTTCAGCAACAATACCCTTTAAACAAACATAAGGAACCCTCAACAAAAGGTATTGAAATGTATGTTGCAAATAACTCTGAGAGACTTATATCTGAGTATCAGAATATTGTGGGTGACACTCTGTATGAAGTCAATATTTACACCGGAAATTTCAATTCAATAGGTGATTTTGACACGGCAAGTTTAGGAATTTTTTACCCCCCCAACGAAATCATAATCACCAATGAGGAAAAATTTAAGGCCTATGAGCTGAGTGATCTTTCAAACTATGAAAGGAATAATCTGATAAGCGCTAATAATTTTGTGAAAGGAACCATATTTCACGAGCTGACACATTATTATTTCATGCAGGTAATAAGAGAAATGCAAATGCATGAACAGTATGTGTCGCCTGAATATAATAACTTTTCGATAGTGCCCCGTTTGAATTATGATATCGGGGCCCGCTTTATTGAAGAAGGTATTTGCGAGTACATGAGCATCAAATCACAACAATTCATCTTTAATAAAAAATATTATGTGCCTAAAACCACAGATGAAATATTTTTAAAAGATAAAAGGCAAAAAGTATTTTATGAATATTCTGTGGCATATGTACGTCCTTTCATCAATTATTACGGGGTTAAAAAAGCTATTCAATTGTTCGTATCCACCAAGCCTCCGACACCAGAACAAATATTGCACCCGGGTTCATTCTACAAACAATTTAGTTTTGTTCAGGGAGATTTTTGAACACAGTAATCACTTCATTGTTAAACAGAAAACTCATTCAGTTAACAATGAATAGTGACACCTTATTGCAGAAGCATTTATCTGATGGGCTGCGTGAAGAGCTGTTCAGTACACTCAGATCCCGTTTTGAAAAAAATATAAACCGGCATAAAGATGTTCATTGGAAAGAAGTGCAGGCAAGACTGGAAGCAAATGATCTAAAAGTGTGGTCACTCAATGAAATGGAAAGAACGGGTGGCGAGCCCGACGTCATCGATTTTGATGAAAGGATCGGGGAATATATTTTTTACGATTGTTCCCCTGAGACTCCTCAGGGTCGCAGGAACGTGTGCTATGATCGCGCTGCCCTGGATTCCAGGAAAACCGCCAAACCAAAAGACAGTGCAACGGATATGGCAGTTGCAATGGGAATCGAGCTTTTGAGTGAAGACCAGTACCGGAAGCTGCAGCAACTGGGGAACTTTGATACAAAGACTTCAAGCTGGGTCAGAACACCTCCGGGGATCCGGAAGCTCGGGGGTGCATTGTTTTGTGACAGACGATATGATCATGTTTTCGTCTATCATAACGGAGCGTCATCGTACTATGCAGTAAGAGGTTTCCGCGGATACCTGAAAGTCTGAAGACCTTCGATGCAGGATGAACAACCGAAAGATTTTGAAGTGCATACATTGTGAAGTACATTTACTTCTCTTTTTATTTACAGGCATGCCTGAAAAAACTTTATTCCAACGGTCAGCCCACAAAGAATACAACGATAGGCGGGTAAAGAACAGATTACTATATGGATAAAAAAACAATGGATGCCCTTAAGGCGGCACAGAAAAATGAAATTACGGAATACCATATTTATCTTGAACTTGCAGCAAAATGCCGCGACAGTAAAAATGCCGGGGTGCTCAGGAATATCGGCGAACAGGAATTAAGGCATGCAAATTTCTGGAAAACCAGGACGGGGATCGAGATCAAACCTGACAGAGTCCGGATTGTCAGGACGGTTTTTCTTGCAAGGCTGATAGGTCTGACCTTCGTTCTCAAACTCATGGAGAATAAGGAAGGAACAGGATCAAGGCTTTACCGCGGATTATCGGCTTCAATTCCCGAAGCTGCAGCCATGGCGGAAGAAGAACAAACCCATGAAAAAGAGATCCTCAGGATGCTCGATGAAGAAAGGCTGGAATATGTCGGATCGATCGTTCTCGGGCTTAATGATGCGCTTGTGGAGCTTACAGGAGCTCTTGCAGGATTTACCCTTGCTCTAGGGAATACAAGGCTCATTTCTCTGGCAGGGCTGGTTACAGGTATCTCTGCTTCATTGTCGATGGCAGCATCCGATTATCTGTCTTCGAAAGCTGAAGGTGATTCAAGAGCGAAAAAATCTGCCGTGTACACGGGTATTTCATACATTATTACTGTTATGCTGCTTATATTGCCCTTTCTGCTTCTTACCGATAAATTCATTGCACTTGCAATAACTCTTGCCACTGCAGTTCTTATTATTTTCTTTTTCAATTACTACCTGGCAGTATCGAAGGATCTTAATTTCAAACACCGGTTCCTTGAGATGACATTCATAAGCCTTGGTGTGGCGGCTTTTTCATTCTTTGTGGGATTCCTGCTTAAGAATGCTTTTGGGATCGAAACTTAAAGAATAAAACGCAAAGGGCGCAAAGGAAACATACTTCCTCCGCGTGCTCTGCGTTTAGATTTCAGTTTTCAGAAAATTATCAATTTCAGCAGCAGCTTTCCGTCCTGATGCAATTGCCTTTACAACAAGGCTTGCCCCGCTTGCTGAATCACCCGCGGCGAAGACCTTCGGATTGCTTGTCCTGCAGTGCTCATCCGTCTTTACATTATTTAACTTATCCAGTTCCAGCCCGAGTTCGGTTATAAGGCCATTCAGGACAGGATGCACAAACCCCATTGCAAGAAGAACAAGATCGGCATCGATTGTCCTTGCAGTTCCGGGAACGGCTTCCATAATCATCCTCCCGTCAGATGTTCTCCATTCAACATCTTCCACTTCAATTCCTGTTACTTGGTTATTTCCGGTAAATTTCCTGGCTGATATGTTCCAGTATCTCTGGCATCCTTCCTCGTGAGAGGTTGATGTTTTCAGCACTTTGGCATAAAATGGCCATGGGTTGTCTGCAGAACGCCCTACCGGCGGTTTGGGCATTATCTCAACCTGTGTCACGCTTAAGGCTTTCTGCCGGATTGCGGTTCCCACGCAATCTGAACCGGTGTCCCCGCCGCCTATTACGACAACTTTCCTGTTTTCAGCATTCACCTGGAGCCTTGCCTGGTGAATCTCGCCTGAGTTTACCCTGTTCTGGCCCGAGAGGAAATCCATTGCGAAATGAATTCCGTTCATCTCCCTGCCTGGTATCTTCAGGTCACGCGGATGGCCCGAGCCTGTAGTGATGCAAACAGAGTCAAAATTATTCATCAGTTCTGCAATTGTTACATCGATGCCGACATTCACCCCGGTCTTAACGATAAGGCCCTCCCTGGTCAGCACATCCAGCCTCCGGTCGATCACCGCCTTGCTAAGCTTGAAATCAGGAATGCCGTAACGAAGCAGGCCTCCGGCCTTCAGATCCTTCTCATAGAGGGTGACTGTATGCCCCATTTTATTCAACAGGTCGGCAGCAGCCATTCCCGCCGGGCCGCTCCCGATAACAGCAACGGTTTTTCCCGTTCTCTTTTCCGGGGGTTCAGGTTTTACATAACCCTCGAGGAAGGCCCTTTCAGCGATGGCGACTTCATTTTCCCTGATGGTAACAGGTTCAAATCCGATATTCAGGACACAGGAATGCTCGCAGCTTGCCGGGCATATTCTACCGGTAAATTCCGGAAAATTATTCGTTGCAGCCAGTCTCTGGTAAGCTGCCTTCCAGTCGCCTTTGTAGAGCAGATCATTCCATTCAGGGATCAGGTTATCGACAGGGCAGCTCCAGTGACAGAAGGGGATACCGCAATCCATGCACCTTGATGCCTGCAGCATCCTGTCCTCGCTGTTGAGGATCTGTTCGATCTCGCTGTGATCATTTATTCTCTCATTCACAGGCCTGTTGCCTGCATCTTTTCTCTTTATCTTCAGAAACCCGTTTATATCACCCATTATCTTACTGTTAATCTTTTCACAACACTCTCAACGCTTTACTCTCAACTATCTACGCTTCATTGAGCTCCAATTTCCAGATCCAATTCAACCCCTGCGATCTTCTTCTTCAGCTCTTCCAGCTTCTGCTCCTGGATAACTTTCCTGTAATCATAAGGTATCACCTTGATGAACATTGAAATGTATTTATCCGGGTCGTCAAGGATCTTCTTCGCCTTTTTGCTGCCGGTATAGTCATAATGTTTCTTTATGAGACCGGTAAGCTCTTTAATATCTGAAATCTCTTCCACCAGGGATAATTCTACCATTCCCATGTTGCAGTAATAGTCGAAATTCCCCTTTTCATCGAGTACATAAGCAATGCCCCCGCTCATGCCCGCAGCAAAGTTGTTCCCTGTTTCGCCGAGGACAACAACCCTTCCGCCAGTCATATATTCGCAGCAGTGGTTCCCTGTTCCCTCGACGACAGCCGTGACGCCGCTGTTCCTGACTGCAAATCGTTCCCCGGCAACCCCTGAGATGTAAATTTCACCGCGTGTTGCTCCGTATAAAACGGTGTTGCCGATTATGATATTCTGATCAGGTTCGAAAAGTGACCCTGATGAGGGAACCACTATTATCCTTCCCCCTGATAGTCCTTTGCCCAGGTAATCGTTGGAATCACCTTCCAGCCTGAATTCCACACCTGGAGCGAGGAATGCACCGAAGCTCTGTCCTGCAGAACCCTTGAAGCTGCATTTTATAGTACCTTCAGGAAGCCCTTCCGGGCCATGGAGCCTTACTATTGTTCCTGAGAGTTTAGCGCCGATGGTCCTGTCGGTGTTCCGCACATTCCTGTTAATTAACACGGGCGTCTTATCTTTTATTGCACTTTCTGCTTCCTGAATGAGCTGATCATCGAGCACCTGGTCGGTCTTTATATGCTGTCCTCCGCAGTACTGGGTGGGATTAACACCGGCATCAGCAGGAATGTTAAGGAGAGGCTTCAGGTCCACCTTTTCGCTTTTCCAGTTTTCAGACCCGGTATTTCTCTCGAGGAGATCTGATCTTCCGATAATTTCGTCTATTTTCCGGAAGCCTGCTTCAGCAAGGACCTCACGGATCTCCTCGGCAAGGAACCTGAAGAATGTGACAAGGTAATCAGCCTTCCCCATGAACTTTTTTCTCAGTTCCGGATTCTGGGTGGCAACACCGACTGGACACGTGTTCAGGTGGCATTTGCGCATCATCACGCAACCCATTACCACCAGGGCCGATGTGGCAAAACCAAACTCCTCTGCCCCGAGAAGAGCTGCGATAACAACATCCCTTCCTGTTTTCAGCTGACCGTCTGTCTGGATCTTTACCTTTCCCCTGAGATTATTCATTACAAGAGTCTGCTGAGTCTCCGACAATCCCAGCTCGAGAGGTAACCCGGCATGTTTTATTGATGAGACTGGGCTTGCACCGGTGCCGCCCTCAAATCCGCTTATTGTTATAAGGTCCGCACCAGCTTTCGTGACACCGGCAGCAATTGTTCCCACACCGCTTTCAGATACAAGCTTAACGCTGATTTTTGCGAGAGGATTGACATTCCGCAGATCGAAAATCAGCTGAGCCAGGTCCTCGATCGAATAAATATCATGATGAGGCGGTGGCGAAATCAGCGTGATACCAGGGATGGAATATCTTGTGCGTGCAATAATGTTATCTATCTTATGCCCGGGAAGCTGGCCGCCTTCTCCCGGTTTGGCTCCCTGTGCGATCTTGATCTGGATCTCATCTGCATTGACAAGATATTCGGTAGTTACACCGAACCTGCCGCTGGCTACCTGCTTGATTGCACTTCTTATGCTGTCGCCGTTTTCAAGGGAATTGAATCGTGCCGGATCCTCGCCGCCTTCGCCGGTGTTGCTTCTTCCGCCGATCCTGTTCATGGCAAGTGCCATGGTTTCATGCGCCTCCCTGCTTATTGAGCCGAAGGACATGGCGCCGGTGACAAACCTTTTCATGATCTCTGACGCGGGTTCGACCTCTTCAAGCGGAACCGGGTTCTTTTTTATATTGAGCAGGCCTCTTATGAATCCCGGTTTCAGGGTATCATTGTTTACTTTTGACGTGTACTCCTTAAAAATCCTGTAGTCTGCATTTCTTGTGCTCCATTGCAGCATTGAGATTGTCTCGGGATTCCATGCATGATGCTCCCCTTTTTTCCTGTAAGAATAGACTCCTTCAGTGAAAAGCCCGTTTGTCCTGCCATTAAGACCAAAGGCTTTCCTGTGGGGAATCAGGACTTCCTCGGCAATTTCGTTCATTCCGATACCGCCAATCCTGGATACTGTCCCCAGGAAATATTTATTTATCACATCAGGATGAATGCCCACTGCCTCAAAGATCTGTGACGACCTGTAGCTCCGGAGCGTGCTTATCCCCATCTTCGACATTATTTTAAGAATTCCTTTGTTGATGGAATTTATGTAGTTTGCTTCAGCTTTCTGATAATCGAGCTGAATAGCTTTCTTCTTAACGAGATTGTCGATTACTGCAAAGCTCATGTAAGGATTGATGATGCTGGCTCCATAACCGAACAGGAGTGCGAAATGCATTACCTCGCGCGGTTCGGCAGACTCTACAACAATATCGATCTGCATCCTTTTCCTTTTTTTGATAAGGTAGTGGTGAACGGCAGATACAGCAAGAAGTGAAGGTATCGGCGCCTCCCCTGCAGAGATTCCCCTGTCACTCAGTATTATGTAGTTTTTGCCATCATCGACAGCTTTTTCCGAATCGCAACAGAGCTGGTCAACTGCCTGCTCCAGTCCGGCCCCACCCGATGCAGCATCAAAGTGAAGCTTCAGTGTGGTATTGGAAAATCCCTTGTATCTCAGGTTCTTCACTATCTGGAAAGTAGTGTTTGAGATGACAGGATTCCTGAACCTTACCATTTTGACATGGAAAGGCGTGGTCTCGAGAAGATTTTCCTGCAAGGATCCGAGGTAGCCCGACAGCGTCATCACCAGTTCTTCACGTATTGGATCTATGGGTGGATTGGTGACCTGGGCAAACAGTTGCTTGAAGTAATTGTAAAGCCTGTATGGTTTTGCTGAAAGGACCGCGAGGGGAACATCATTTCCCATCGATCCGACTGGTTCCTTGCCCGTGGCTGCCATTTCGGCTATGATCTTGCCGGTATCTTCCGGGGAGTAATTGAAAGCTATTGAATACGTATCGTATAATGATCCCATATCAGGCGATTCGGTATGCCCGGTTTCGATCTTTTCCAGCTTCACCATGTTTTTCTCAATCCACTGACTGTAGGGGAACTCAGCAGCAAGCTGTTCCTTAAGCTCCTTGTCGCGGAATATCTTGCCTGTCCGGGTGTCGATAAGCATCATTTTGCCCGGTTTAAGCCTTCCTTTTTCTTTTACCTCGGCCGGATCAAAGGACTGAACGCCTGTTTCGGATGCAAGTACAATCAGGTCATTATTTGTAATGGTGTACCGCGAGGGGCGAAGGCCGTTCCTGTCGAGCATCCCTCCGATGTATCTGCCGTCGGAGAAGATCAGTGATGCAGGACCGTCCCATGGTTCCATGAAAGTGGAATGATATTTATAGAAAGCCCTCAGCTCGGGCGTCATCGGATTCTTGTCATTGATCGACTCAGGAACAAGGATCGACATGGCATAGGGTATGGATTTTCCGCTCATCACCAGGAATTCAATGACATTGTCGAGTGAAGCAGAATCACTTTTCCCGGGTTCTATTATCGGGTACAGCCGTGAGAGGTCTCCAAGTTTTGCAGATTTCAGAATAGATTCCCTTGCTTCCATCCAGAACCGGTTACCCCTGATGGTGTTTATTTCCCCGTTATGACCGATCATTCTGAAAGGCTGTGCAAGATCCCAGCTCGGGAAAGTATTCGTGCTGAACCTTGAATGGACAAGTGCGATTGCACTTTGCAGATGTTCATTTTTCAGGTCGTCGTAGTATTCGCCAAGCTGCGTTGAAGTAAACATGCCTTTGTAGATCAGGACCTTTGTCGAAAGGCTTGGTATGTAGAAAAAGTTCTTTTGCTTAAGGCCGGATTTCCTGATCTGGTTTTCTGTCAGTTTCCTGATTATATAAAGCTTTCTTTCAAGATCGTCCTGGGACATGTCAGCCCCGACAAGCAACTGGATTATTTCCGGTTCTGTAGAGCGTGCTATATCTCCGATGACTGTATTATCGCGTGGAACATCCCTGAAGCCGATGAAATCCACCCCTTCCTGTTTTAGGTTTTCAAGAAGTATGTCCCTGCACTGGTCACCTTCATTCTTATCACGGGGAAGGAAAATCAGTCCTGTGCCGAACTGTCCTTCCGGCGGAAGCGAATAACCCTGCATCAGGTAGAAATCGCGTGGCACCTGGATAAGTATTCCTGCACCGTCACCTGTCCTGCTGTCGGCTCCCTCGGCACCACGGTGGGTCATGCTGGCAAGGATGTCGAGGCCCTGCCTGATTATGGTATGTGATTTTCTGCCCTTCAGATGGGCTACAAAGCCTATACCGCAGCTTCCATGCTCGAATTCACTGTTGTATAATCCTTCCTGTTCCGGTCTCTCTTTTCTCATCTTATATATATTTTTCTTTAAAAAAGAAAGGAGCCGCTCTGCTGGTTGAGAACGGCTCCTTTCTTTTAATAACGGGTTATCCACTCTCAACCAATGTCTGAAAGCCTCCTGATAAACACGTTAATTAAAAGCAAACTGATCATTTTCATTTAAGAATACGATGCAAATATATTTCATATCTTAAGAAATAAAAGAAAAAAACGAAAAAAATTAAAAAATATTAGGAATGTGATTGGGCAGAACAGAAAATAATCCGGATAAACCGGGAATGTTTATCTTATTTAATTGGTTTTTAATAATTCAGATCAGGAATTTCTTTAAATTCGTCAGTCTCATTTGTTGTTTGGGGAACATGTATTTCAAAAGAGCCAGGGATTTTCTGAATCTTTCATCAGTAGGCGGGCTGGTTATAAAGCATATCCTCCCGGTGCTTCTGTTGTTACCGTTGATCCTCTTTTTAATCACCTATGTGATGGATTGGCTTAAGCCTGCTGTTGTCGACTTCAGTGTGGTTGGGATTACCCTTCTTTCATGCTCTTACGTTTTTTTCATTGCAGTTAAGCTAAGCACTAAAGAGAGAAAGAAGAATGAAGAAATCGAAATGAGGCTCAGAAATCATAACACGGAGCTGATCAAACTGAACGATGCGCTCAATGCGGAGATACGCGAAAGAGCGAAAGCTGAAATGGCCGTAGGACTGGAAAAGCAAAAATTTGATGATGTCCTGGAACTGCTGCCGGCATATATTATACTCCTTACCCGCGATTACAAAGTTCCTTATGCCAATCGTTATTTCCGTGAAAGATTCGGTGAATCGAACGGGAAGTGTTGTTATGAATATCTTTTTAACCGGACCGAACCTTGCGAAGTTTGTGAAACTTTCAGAACTCTCAGGGAAAATCGTCCTGTAACATGGGAATGGACGGGACCTGATAATAATATATATTCAATTTTTGATTTTCCTTTCAGGGATTCAGATAACTCACCCATGATCATGGAAATGGGTATTGACATCACAGGCCTTAAGAATGCCCAGGCTGAGATGATACGACTTAATACCGGGCTTGAACGGAGGGTTGATGAAAGAACCAGGCAACTGACCAGGACAAATGAAAAACTTTTAATTTTATCAGAAACTGCCTCAAAGCTTCTTGAGACCACCAATCCCCAGGAAGTTATTGACCAGCTTTGCAACAAAGTTATGAAGTACCTTGATTGCGAGGTCTTCTTTAATTATCTCAGTGATGACAGGAAATGCAGGTTGTTCCTTAATTCCTACGCCGGAATTCCTGCAGAAACAGCTTCAAAAATAAAATGGCTCGATAAAGGCGGATCAATCTGCGGTTGCGTGGCAAGTACAGGGACAAGGATTATCTCAGAAGATGTCCTTAACAACGGTGACGAGAGAGCTTCGCTTGTAAGATCTTTCGGTATACAGGCATATGCATGCCATCCACTGCTCTCAGGTGACAATGTGCTGGGAACTCTTTCATTCGGCACATCAAAAAGAACAACATTCACTGCGGAAGAAATCTCAGTTATGAAAGCCGTGGCGGATCAGGTTGCAATCGCCATGACGCGCATGAGGGATGAGCAGGCAGTGAAGAGGAGTGAAGAGAAGATCCGCAGTTACAGCGAAAAGCTGAATCTGGCGCTGCAAAACGGGAACATAGGGACCTGGGAGCTGTATCACGGTTCAAATACGATGCACTGGGACGAAAGGATGGAGAATATATTCGGATTCCTTCCGGGAACTTTCAACGGCACATATTCGTCTTTTGAAAAGTGCCTGGCTGATGAAGATATTCCTCATTTGAGGAAGAGCATTAACGATGCTGTTGAAAGGAATGTCCCTTTTGACACCGTGTACCGCATCAGGAAAAACGGGGAGTTCAGCTATATAAGCTCGAAAGCGCTTGTAGTCAGGAATAATGAAGGGGAACCCCTGATGATCTCCGGGGTTTGTTTTGATATAACCGACATGAAAAAAGGCGCTGAGAAAGCACTCTTTAAGCTTAACGAGGATCTTATCAGATCGAACAGGGAGCTTGAACAGTTTGCCCGGGTGGCATCACACGATCTGCAGGAACCTCTGAGGATGGTATCGAGCTACACCCAGTTGCTCGCAATGCGTTATCGTGATAAACTGGATGACGACGCAAATGAATTCATAAGGTATGCTGTGGGCGGAGCGGCACGGATGCAGAGCCTTATTAACGATTTGCTCAATTTCTCAAGGATCGAGGCTCGGTCCGGGGAAATCCGTCATATAAACCTGAACAATGCTTTCAGGCATGCTGTAAATAACCTGCGAATCTCCATCGATGAAAAAAAGGCTTCTGTAACCCGGGATGAGCTGCCGGAAATTCCTGGCCATGAAGGCCAGATGATACAGCTTTTTCAGAATCTGCTTGGTAATGCTTTAAAATTTTCAGATAAAAGACCTGTTATCCATGTATCCTCTGTCACGGAAAATGGTCATTACAGGATTTCTGTCAGGGACAATGGCATTGGTATCGAGCCGCAATATTATGACAGGATATTCAAAATTTTCCAGCGTCTGATGCCCCGGGATCAGTATGAAGGAAACGGCATCGGACTGGCGATCTGCAAGAAAATAGTTGAGCATCATGGAGGAACCATAAGGGTGGAATCTGAACCCGGGCTCGGATCAGAATTCATATTTTCAATTCCCCGGAGTTGAATCCTGTTCTATACATTGAACTCGTTTCGTGTTTATAAATTGATCGTTATAAACAGGCCAATCCTATATATCAGGTGAACATTGTATTGTTATTTTTATATATTTGCTACAGTTTAATAACCCTGCATTGGATTATTTATAATTGAAATTTAACCTAACCCGTTTTAAACAAATGAAAAACTTTGCAAAATTTCTTACAATTTTATTTGCAGGACTGTTCCTGGCAACAGCTGCGTATGGTCAGTCAGATGTAGCTTCAGCGAGTGCAACGATTTATTCAGCGCTGACAATCACTAATGTAAATGATCTTAATTTTGGTGTGATCATCCCTTCCGGAACAGCAGGGGATGTCACTATCGATGCCGCAGGAGCGGTTACAAGGACTAACAATACCGCCCATCCTTCATCAACTACATCAACAGCTACGTTTA
The DNA here is from genome assembly GCA_035299385.1 of Bacteroidales bacterium. GTDB lineage: Bacteria > Bacteroidota > Bacteroidia > Bacteroidales > VadinHA17 > LD21. The sequence goes on from DATGWQ010000315.1 coordinate 12,318, forward strand.
ATGTTGTTGGAGAACCAAGCAAGACTTATACAATAGCAATTAACAACCCTCCTATTACGCTTACCGGGCCCGGTGCAAATACTATGACAATCTCGGCAATTGTCAGCTCCCCCGCAGAAGGTGCCGGAACAGGTACGTTAAGTCTAGCTGGTACCCAGACTATTTCCGTAGGAGGCACACTGGATGTGGGCGCTAACCAGGCTGCAGGTGTGTACACAAATGCCAACGCAATAACAGTAACGATAAATTACAATTAATCGTAATTACCTGTTGTGCTGTTTCATATGAAGAGTTTCAGAAATATTTTTTTCTGGCTTTGCTTACTATTTGGTTTGGGCGCTGACGGATATTCACAAACCGGTGTATCTGTCAGCGCCACCGGACAGGTAATTGCAGAAGTTATTCCGGTATTTTCGGCAACCGAAACTTCACAGTTGAATTTCGGAAGATTTTCCCCGGGGCCACAGGGTGGTGAGATAATACTCACTCCCGAAAGTGCCATTTCGGTTCTCGGGAATGTTCGTGCTGCTCCCGGATTGCACAATGCTGCAAGTTTTTATCTTTCAGGCGATCCAAATGCCTCTTTTACGGTTTCCCTTCCGCGTGAACCTGTAGTCCTGAGGCATGTTTCCACTGCGAAGACCATGATAATCGATGACTGGGTTTCGTTACCCGGCACAGCTGCAGGGGCAGGCATACTGGTTAACGGTGAACAGACTGTTCTGATAGGGGCGACTCTGAAAGTCGGATCAATTGAAGATAATCCGGTAGGTATCTATTCCGGGTCGTATATAGTTACCTTTGATTTTAACTAATTACAGTGACATATGAAACTCAGGTTACCGGGTTTATTTCTTAGAGCAGGATTCACATTATTGGGCATTTTTTCAGGCGCATCCTCAATTATCGCGCAGGGAGATCTGTTAATAACACCGCGTCGCCTGGTTTTTGAGGGATCCAGAAGATCGATCGATATGAATCTTGCAAATCTCGGGAAGGACACTGCCACATATGCCATTTCGCTTGTTCAAATGAGGATGACTGAGGACGGCCGCTTCGAATCCATTACCGAACCTGATCCGGGCCAGATGTTTGCTGATAAGAACCTGAGGTATTTTCCCCGCACAGTGACGCTTCCTCCTGCTGAATCACAGATTGTAAAGGTGCAGCTGTTCAGAAGCAATCAGATGGCTCCGGGAGAGTACAGGTCGCATTTCTATTTCAGAGCAGTTCCGAAGCCGGTTCCTCTGGGTCAGGAAAATCCTGTTCCTGACAGCACTACCATTTCGGTTGTGATAAAACCTGTTTTCGGAATTACAATACCGGTTATCATCCGGGTGGGGGATACAAACACGAAGGTAACCTTATCAGATCTGGCTTTCAATATGGAAAACGACACAGTCCCAAACTTTTCCCTTACTTTCAACCGGGCCGGTAATGCTTCAGTTTACGGAGACCTTACCGTTTATCACATTTCGAGCCAGGGGAGAGAAACAAAAGTGGCTATGGCTAACGGAATAGCTGTTTATACCCCTAACAACAGGAGAATCTTTAAGTTAAACCTGAACAAAGTTCCCGGAGTGGACTACACTACCGGAACACTCAGGACGATTTTTTCGGCTCCTTCAGATGTAAAACCCGAAAGGTACGCCGAGGCTGAACTGTCATTACATTAATACCGATGCCAGCATCTTTTATTCCAGCAGCTTTGATCCGGAACAAAAGATGGCTGGTCTTCTTCTGGATGGCAATCCTGACCCTTTCCGCACAGGGACAGGGTACTCTGTATTCTTACCAGTCAGGCCCATGGGATAACGTCGATGTCTGGACAACCGATCCGGGCGGAACCACTTTGACCGGCTCAAGGATCCCCGGCAACGGAGATGCTGTTGTCATACTTCCTTCACGAACTGTTACACTGGCTTCAGATATAAGCAGTACAGGGCTTAGTCTTGCAATTCAGCCAGGCGGCGTCCTCGATGCAGGTTCATTCCGCTTTACAAACAGCCTGGCGAATATGAACGGCCAGGGTACCTTCAGGCTAAGTTCTGCAAGCTTTCCCTCAGCCGCTTCAAACACGTTTGTTTTGAATGGTGGCGGAACTGTCGAATACTATAACAGTGCAAACTTCAATCTTCCTTCGGGTCAGGCTTCATACTTTAACCTTAAAATCAATTGCCCGGGGTTCACGGCAACTCAGGTAAGCAATCTTGCAATAGACGGGAATCTCTTTGTCTCGGCCGGAACATTCAGGATAAATGACGGAACGGCTGCAAGGAGATCTTTAGTTGTAAATGGGAATATTGAGGTGAGTGCCGGAGCTTCAATGACTGTCGGGACAGGAAATACTACAACGACAGCAGATCCAACGGCAACAGGTAACGGGGGAACAGCACCATTCCTTGATTATTATGTTGCACAATCCCACAAGGTTGAGATCTTTGGTGACCTTACAAACAATGGCACCATAAGATTCACAAACCAGGCTTTTCCTGTATTCAACGCATTCCCTGCTGACGGGATTGCCACCGTTTTTTTCAGGGGACCTGTCGATAAAACTCTTACATGCAACGGGCAAACTGATTTTTACAATTTTGTCCTTGACAAGGGAACTGACCAGACTTTTACTCTTTCTGTAAACCCGGCCGATTATAATAAATTCCGCCTTTTCGGTGCAAATGTTGCAGGCGAATTCACCGGGGCGGATCCAAGCAATCCGAATATAAGGAAGGCTCTCTGGATACGGAATGGAACGCTGAAGCTGAACGGCAGGACAATAATTCCTTCCCTTGTTGAAGGAGCTTCTTCAGGCAGCGGAGATTTCATTATACCAGGTAATGGAGCCCTTGTACTTGGCGGACCTGATGTTGTCGTCATGGGTACGATAGATGATTATGCAGCCGTTGACATGGCGTACGGAGTAGGAGGGAGCGGCGCTATAAGGGGAGTTACGACAGGTTCAACCATTGTTCCTTCGGGAATATCATTGTTCGGAAAGCTCCAGGTTGACGAGGGTAAGCTGTATGTGGGAGAGCTTGGCAGGATAGTTTATTATGGTTCATCTGCTGCCGCCCAGTTCATTATTAACGGAGGCATAATCGATATAAAACAATTTCAGTCGGTCTCGGGAGGAGGCAAGACAGCCTACTGGCAAACCGGAGGAAAGCTGGTGATGAGGGGAAGATTCCAGAGATCGCTCCTTTACAGCAACCTGGCAAACATGATCGCATCCATAGGATCATCCGCCCAGCTTAATACAGACCGGGAAGAAGGACCCGGCACGGGCTCAGGCACTCTGAACATCGACCAGGATGCGAATATTTTCCACATGGAGGGAGGAAGCATTGACATCTTCGACGTAACAGGTTCTTCAGGCACACAGAAAGCAATTGAGATAAATTCAGATCCTTCGAACGTGAGCGTGACGGGGGGCGATATTAATATTTACATGACCTCAGGCTCTTCATTCTCAGATATTGATTATGGGATTGCATCCAAGTCACCGTTTTACAACCTGAATATCACATTGAGCACCGGATCAAGGAAAGCAA
>DATGWQ010000316.1:0-6609 GCA_035299385.1 Bacteroidales bacterium
AGCAAAATTACAGACCATGTAATTCCGGCGACAGGCACGGCAATCGCAGAAATAATTATGAATCCTGCAGCTGATCCTGCCAGGTCTGCGCTGTAAACTCCTGCAATGCCGGAATCCTTATAAGCAGTAATCTCACGGAAAAAATTCCCGGTAAGCATTCCGGGTATAAACGACATTACCAGCAGGAGAATTATTGCGATAAAATGATTGTTGATGCTCTGTAAATTTGACAGCAACAGAGCAGCGAGCAGGTAAAACATTGCCAGCAGCAGCACTTTGCTCTTTAAAGCGGACTTTCCGGGAAGCTGCAAATTCATCAAGGCTCCGGCGGCAAGGCCTGTCATAACCGAAGCGATCACAAGTCCCGTTAAGGCATACATGTTTCCGACTGAAAGCTGCAAACTCAGAAGCAGGATGATCTCAAAACCGGCCATTGAACAGGCGCCTGTGTACATAATAATATGCCTGCGTTTCACTGCTATCACAGGTGCTGCGAAGAGTAATATCAATAGAAATATTGATGGTATCTTCTCACTTGCTTTCATGCTGAATATCAGTGACTGGAAACTCATGCAGGCAACAGGATGGGAGAGTGTGTTTTCGTTTGTTCCGGGATCGATTAAATTCATTATTTCTGAAGATTTTTGGGCAATAAGATCATCAGAAAGATAATCGGGACCTACATATAAATTCTGAATTCCCCTGGAGGTCACAAGTGAGGTTATTTCAGGAGATAATTTGTTATCCGAAGCAACAAAATAAAGCCTGGTCCCTGATACGGGCAGGACATTGCTGAACACTTTTTTCATGCTGTTGTATACAGAAGAGATGACCAGGAGTGATTCCCTGTTGTAATAATTTTGTGCCAGTCCGGGCGAACACATAAAGACACCGCGATTATCGAGCTTTTCCTTTACGGAACTGAAAAAGCCGGTTGTGTAATACCTGTTCAGCAGCAGCGTCGAAGGCGGAGGGACCAGGAGCATTATAACATCAAATTTCCTATCAGTTTCCCTGATAAATGTAAATGCATCATCATCAGAGATCTCTATGCCAGGATCTGACAAGACTGAATCATTTACTTCAGATTCGATAAGCGCAGGATCACGTTCAATATAAGTTATCTTCTTAACAGGATATTTTTTTATTTCGGGAAGATGGGAGAGCAGCGATCCGGAAATGAGCAGTACTTTCTCCGGGTTATCGCATTGAAGCATGGCATAATGGATATCTTCTTCCCGTTCAGCTGCATCTGCGGAATATTTCAGAAGACGCTGGTTGTAAAAGGTGCTTTGTTCATTTCCGTACTCTCCTGAAGTGAGGTTTCCGTAAGGCGTGTCCCTGGTGGAAGTGATCCTCACGCCCGGAAGCAGCAACTGCCTGAATTCCCTGTCGGTTTCTGCACCCAGTATCAGAGTTGCCAGAATTACTGTTAATAATTTAACAGTGAATGCGAGGAATTTTCCGGGTGAAAGAAAATTAAGAACCATGAATGTCATGGCCAGCATGATGATGAGCAAAAGCAACTCGTACGTGTTAAACAGTCCGGCAGTCATAACTGAGATTAGAATTCCTGCAAGAACTCCTCCGAGTGTTTCTATTGAAAAATAATATCCTGCCTTTATGGGATTTTTCTGTCGGCCTGTTTCCAGCAACCTGACAAAGGTGAAGCCTGATACAAAGCAGAATGGTCCTATTACAAGAAGAGTGTAAATGAAGCTTTCCAGGAAAGAAGGCGTTTGTCCCGTGATCATGAAAAGCCTTGAAAGAAATATCATCAGGAAAAGAGAAACAAGGGGGGAGAAGGAAAATGTTAAAAGGATCCTCCGCATATTGTTCAGGGATGACCTCCCTGCCATGACAGACCCTGCTGCTGATGTGATAAGCCAGGAACCGAAAAACACACCTGAAATAAGCTCATAACCCCCGGTGATATTCATTATTTCACGAAGGAAAAGCAACTGGATCGCCGAGCTGACAAAACCGACAACAAAAAGACTGGTCTTAATATGCTCCCCGCTCTGTGCCCTGCGCACTGCGTACTGCTCTTCCTGCCTCATGCCCCATGCCCCATGCTCCATGCTCACTGTCCTTTGCTCTCTGCCATCCGCCCTGCGCTCTGCGCTCTTCTGCCCCTGCTTCCTGAAGATTCCCGTATAGTATGACAGGTGCCATATCAAGTGGAACAACCCAGTAACGGCCATGCCGATTCCGAATTCCACATGCCATTTAAGAATCGTTTTTATGAAGCTGAAATCCCATTTATGATTTACCTGGAGTGCAAGGAAAATACCTGCTGAAGCCGTTGCAATAAAAGCTGAAGCGAGAATAACGTTCCAGAGCTTTCTGTGAAACAGGAGCGAATAGAATCCTGCCCTGTAAAAATAAAAGCTTATAAGGTACAATAATGTGGCAACCGTCAGAGTGCCGCTTACATGGTACATGCTTTATTTATCCTCTTCAAGAACCAGACCTTCGTAAATGTATAGTTCGGCATCCTTCCATCCATCCCATCCTATGCCGGCCTTGTCACGTGCCGTATAGCCGAGGAACTGCTCCCGGGTCCAGCCATTTTCCGTTGCCACCTGCGGCAGCATGGTGCCCGATCTGAAATCTTTCTTGATGTATATCCCGTGCCTGCCCAGGATTATCTGGTCAATACTGCTGATCTTCTTCAGAGGGCCGAGGACAGTGATCTCGAATTCAGTCCTGGGATACTCTTCTTTTGTGAGGGGCGAAAACCTCGGATCGCCAAAAGCCGATGAAACTGCAGACTCCTGTACTACCTTGTAAAGAGGTTCTGATGATATGAACCTGCCGATGCAGCCACGAAGATTTCCGTCAATCTTAAGAGTAACGAACACTCCGGCGGGTTCCGAAAGCTTTATTGACAATTCAGATGGCGAAAAACTTATTTTCTCACCGAAAAGCTTTGTGCGTATGCTGTTCCTGGCAACCGTGAAGAGCTGCTTCTCTTCGGTATCATTGAATGAAAACGGCTCATCGGCTGCCTGCTTTTGTGTGACTATGATTGCATTATATCCGACAACCTCATCTTTGCCTCCATACGGGGAATCACCCGAATTTGTATAGTCTGTAATCTGATACTGCAAATCGCTATCTCCCTCAGTAAGATACATCAGTGTCAGTCCTGATGTCCATCCGCACATGCTTGTCGCCAGTCCCTTCACGTGCTTCTGAGAATTTTCCTCAAGGGTCGAAAGAAATAATTCAGGTTTGTTCGATACAATTCCCATGGCTGTCTGCTTGTCGTTGACCACTGCGTCATCGTATTGCGGGTAATGTGAAAAATCGCTGCTTATGACAAAAAGATTTTCAGGAGTAAAGTATGGTTTCAGAGCTTCCGCGATTGCCATAATTGTTCTGCGGTTATTTGTGCCGATCACAATGGGAACAATCGAGCGGCATTTCTTAAGATGATATTGAATGAACGGCACCTGCACTTCGAGGCTGTGCTCCTGGAGGTGGGCTGTTAAAGGGAAATTGAATACCTTATTGCCGATGATCAGCTTATTCGATATTTCCCTATTCACAGGCATTTTGCCGAGAGGAGTGATGTAATCGCCGCTGGAATAAACGGAGGCTCCGTCGAAGGACATCACGTGACTGGAGCCGATGACGAAAACATTCTTGTATTCTGCGTTCTCAGGAATTGCAGAGAATGCTGCTGCTGCTGTTTTTCCTGAAAAAACATAACCGGCATGGGGTGCAATAATGGCTCTTACGACTCCGTCAGCCGTAGTTTTTCTGCATGAGCTGAAAAGGTTTGCGAGCTGGTCTGTAAGAGCGGTCTTGTCGGCAGGATAGAACCGTCCGGCGGCATAAGTCTGCCTGTCAGTTATTTTAGCTTGCGAAAAACTTTCCATAACCACAATTATTGAAAATATGAGAATGCAAACTGCACGCATGATTATAACATCATATTACCCCTAAAGTTAGGTCAAAAACATGAAGAAAGGTTCGGATTGGGACTGAAATGTTGAGGAACTCAGATCAGGACGGTGGAGTCTTTCATTATATGTCCTTTTTCATCGGTCCCGTAGATTTTGATGCCTATGCTGATGTCGGGCGAGCCGATCATATCCATTATTGGGCTGAGGGCATCCTTAAGGTCTTCCTGGTGCATGGTGTCAAAATCCTCCAGGTCAAAATAAAGATGTATAAAGAGTGTATAGCCGCTCTTCCTTACGGAGCACAGCACCTTGACGATTTTCGCCAGCCATATGGATGACGCAGAATTAAAATATTCGAGATTTAGCCGGAGGTTAGTATTCAGCTTGGGCTTTTTAACGTATTCATTGACCCACTTCAGCACAGGTTCATATATCACTGTTGCATTTTCAGGTATTGACTTCCCGGCGAGTATTAAATCACCGGTATATGGATTGAGCTCGATCTGAGGGGATTTTACGCCCGCCGAAAAGGAATATTCTTTTAAATCCACGATATTGAGGTTAACAGATCAAAAATATTACATGTTTTTTACCTGAACTTTATTTTCGTCAAAAAGAAAGCAACCATTGTCAATAATTTTGTAATTCTTCAGTCTTCCGTCTTCCGTCTCACGTCTTTCCATCTATTAACTAAAATACTATCTTTGCACCCTGAATTTATAAGTGTAATGGAGATCATTCTTAAGGAAAAAATCAGGGAGGCAGTAAAAGCGCTGTTCAACAATGACTTAAGCAGCGACCTGATCCAGATACAGGAAACAAGGAAAGATTTCAAAGGTGATTTCACCCTGGTGGTGTTTCCGATGCTGAGATTCTCTAAAAATACGCCTGAAAAAACCGGAGAGCTGATCGGTAATTACCTTAAAGAGAACTTCAAAGCTATCTCAGGCTTCAATGTTATCAAGGGATTTCTCAATCTTGAAATTTCGAATGCATGGTGGGCTGAGTATTTCAGAAATCTTGCACTATCGAGGAATTACCTGGAATCTTCAACGGTCAGTAATCCGCAAACCATACTGGTCGAGTACTCTTCTCCCAACACGAACAAACCCCTGCACCTTGGGCACATCCGTAATAACCTGCTGGGTTATTCCCTTTTCAGGATCTTATCTACGGTTGGTCACAGGGTAATCAAGACTAATATTGTGAATGACAGGGGCATTCACATCTGCAAATCAATGCTTGCCTGGCAGAAGTACGGCAATGGTGAGACTCCTGAATCTTCCGGGATGAAGGGCGATCATCTTGTCGGAAAATACTATGTTCGTTTTGAACAGGAATATAAAAGCCAGGTCGAAAACCTTATCCGGGGTGGCTTGAATGAAAATGAAGCCAGGAATTCTGCACCCATGATGAAAGAGGCACGGGAGATGCTCCTCAAATGGGAAGCAGGAGACAGGGAGGTTGTCGAATTGTGGAAGATGATGAACTCCTGGGTATATGCCGGCTTCGATGAAACATACAGGAAGCTTGGTGTTGACTTTGACCGCATATATTACGAATCTGAAACATACAAGTTCGGTAAGGAAATAGTGATTGAAGCTCTTAAGAAAAATATCCTGTACCAGAATCCTGACAGTTCCATCTGGGCTGATCTTTCTGCGGAAGGACTCGATCAGAAGCTCCTGCTGCGCTCTGACGGCACCGCAGTTTACATGACCCAGGATCTTGGCACAGCCGCCGACAGGTACAGAGAATATCATTTTGACAAGACGATATATGTTGTAGGGAACGAACAGAATTATCATTTCCAGGTGCTGAGGGCTATCCTGAAAAGGATGGGTTACAGCTGGGCTGACGGCCTTATTCATTTTTCATACGGAATGGTCGAGCTTCCAGAGGGCAAGATGAAGTCAAGGGAAGGAACTGTGGTAGATGCCGATGATCTTATAGACGAGATGCAGGAAACAGCCAGGGAAGTGTCCCTTGAGCTTGGAAAGCTTGCGGGGTTTTCCGGGGATGAAAAGCAGGAGATATTCCGCAAGATAGGCCTTGGCGCCCTTAAATATTTCATCCTTAAGGTTGACCCGAAAAAGAACATGACGTTCAATCCTTCCGAATCAATAGATTTCAATGGTAATACCGGTCCCTTCATACAATACACATATGCAAGAATACGTTCGGTGTTCAGGAAGGCTGAGCAGCTTAAACTGAACGCCAGGGCTGATTCAATAAGCGATTCTGCAGCCGGCCAGAAAGAGGTCGACCTGATTAAACTTATCAGAAAATTTCCTGTTATCGTTTCTGATGCTGCAAAGGAGCACAGCCCGGCCATTGTTGCAAATTATTGCTATGAGCTGGCCAGGGAATATAACCAGTTCTATCATGATTTTTCGATCCTGAATGATGAGAATTCAGAGGTCAGGAATTTCAGACTGATACTTTCCGATGTGATCAGTGATGTGATCTCTAAGGGAATGTGGCTGCTGGGTATAGAAATGCCGGAAAGAATGTAAACCGGGTGCTGGGTGCCGGGCGCTGCGTAGAATCCACGCAGTACCAGTACCATAAAGAATATTAAAAACTGATTATAGCATAAAGGTATGTTTGAGAACCTAAGCGACAGGCTCGAGAAATCTTTCAGGATACTGAAAGGACAGGGAAGAATATCTGAAATAAATATTGCGGAAACCCT
>DATGWQ010000317.1:0-7886 GCA_035299385.1 Bacteroidales bacterium
GGGAACGAGGAGAACGCTCACATACGCAGCGCTTAAGGGTTTACGTGTCATAGATTTGTCTAAGGTAATTGTAAAATGATGTATAGTCATTAGCGGCCAAGAGAAGGTATACCTGTCAGGCGCATCTTTTACATTCTCTCAGGTATAAAAGAAGCTTTACATGGTATCCTCACGGATATTCTTGCACCTCCGTTTTCACGGTTCTCTGCCCTGACAGTTCCACCATGAGCTTCAACAAAACCTCGGACAATAGAAAGGCCAAGGCCTGTTCCGCCTGACGCAGCATCCTTCCCCCTGTAGAACTTGTTGAAAACTGAAGGAAGTTCGGATTCTTCAAATCCTTTTCCCCTGTCCATGACCTGGATATTAAGCAGACCATTATCATAAAAAAACTTCAACCTGATCTGGCTTCCCTCCGGGGCATGCTGTGTCGCATTCAATAGAAGGTTATGAATTACATGTTCCATCAGGCCAAAATCAAGATACACAAGAGGCATCTCGGAAGGAATCACAACAGACAGATTGAATGGTTTTAATTCGTCACGGAGCGAATCCTGGACACTATTCACCAGATCATTGACATCACACCAGTCCGGCTTGGGAGAAATCCTTCCTGTCTCGAGACGCGACATATTGAGGAGATTATCAATAAGCCTGTTGAGGCGGACCGATGCAGTACTTATCTCACCATAAAGTTTTGTCCTTGTTTCTTCATCAAATTTATCTGATAAAAGATTCTCTGATGCGGCCATTATTGTTGTAACCGGGATTCTCAGCTCATGTGAGATTGAATTGAACAGGGTCTTGTACAATTTCTCCGACTCGTTGACAACATAAGACTTTCTTGCAGCGTCGCGGTAGAATTCACGCTCAAATTTTGCAGAGATCTGTGAAAGGGAATTCTCCCAGAATTGTTCTTCACCGAAAGTAAATATTTTTTGATGTTCAGTGACCAAGACCCCCATTGAACCGCTTGTTCCGGCCAATGGATAAAAAGTGTACCTGCTGGAAGGAAGTGTATCTGTATTTTTACCGGCTTTCTGTGAATTCTTGAACACCCATTCTGCAATACTTCTGTCATTAACTGTTAAATTTTCAGTGAAATCCAGTTGCCCCGCGCCTTTGAGGAATATGTGACAACTCAGATTGAAATACTTCCGGATATAAGATTCAGCTGTTTTCTTCGCATCTTCATAACCAGATACTGAATTAAGATCTTTGGTCAGCTGGTAGAGGGCCTGTGTTCTTTCCTCCCTTACCCGGATTTTCTTTTCCTGGCGTCTGGTCCTCGCAGTAAGTATGCCATTCAGGAGAGCAATTATGAAGAACATTGTCAGCATCATTACATCCAATGGCTTACTGATATGAAAAGTGAATTGTGGTGGTATAAAAAAATAATCCCAGACGATTGCACTTAAAGAGGCCGCAACAAGTATTGGTCCTATTCCAAAAAACAGGGCAAGAATTGATACAAGGAATAATAATACCAGTGATACAGTCTGATAGCCTATGACATCTCTGAGCGGATAAAGAATTAGAGAAATAAACATGACGAATATGACGGAAATGGCATAATCACTCAGACGTGATGTGAATGATGGAATGGGAATCCTTTCTTTCACTTTATCCCTGACATTTTTATCTGCTCCAAGTATAAAAACATCGATATTGCCGCTTTCCCGGATAAGCCTGTTCACCAGGTTGCCGGGGTTGAGCAATGAGATGAGTTTACCGGTCCTCGGCTTGCCGACAATAATATGTGTTATGTTTTCTTTTTGTGCGAAATTCAGAATTCCTTTTACACGATCCAGGTTTGAAATAATACTGAATTTGATACCGAGTTTTTTTGCAAGGGAGATATTCCGGTTGAGCTGATCCTCGCTTGATCGTGGCAATTTCCCCGCAGGTTCCACAAAAACAGCCTGTATTGTCGCTCCCATAGAATACGAAAGCATCTTCGCCCACCTCAGAAGGCGGCCTGAGAAAGGTCCCCATCCGATTGCTACAAGAACGTGCTGGCCTGTCTTCCATGGTCCCTTAATTTGTTTATCCTGCACAATATCATGCAGCTGTTTGTCGACCCTGTCCGCAACGATTCTTAATGCAAGCTCACGCAGCGCCGTGATATTACTTATCTTAAAGAAATTTGAAGTTGCCTGTAATGTTTTATCGGCAGAGTACACTTTTCCTTCAGCCAGTCTTTGAAGCAGCTCGGCGGGCGTAAGGTCTATCAGCTCGACTTCATCGGCTTTCTCAAAGATTTCGTCGGGTACAGTTTCACGAACGGTTATGCCGGTGATCTGCGAAACCAGCTCTGACCTTGATTCAAGATGCTGCACATTCAATGTTGTATATACGTTTATGCCATTATCAAGAAGCTCCAGAATATCCTGCATTCTCTTATCATGGCGGCTGCCGGGGACGTTCGTATGCGCGAGCTCATCCACAATGGCAATATAAGGTTTACGTGCAATAATTGCATCGATATCCATTTCCTTAAGAATGACTGATTTGTAAGCCAGTTCTTTCCGGGGAATTATTTCAAACGGTTTTGTGAGTTCTTCTGTCTCAGAACGCTTATGAGTTTCGATATAACCGATTATAATATCAAACCCTTTCCGTTTTTCAGCCTGGGCGGTTTCGAGCATGGTATATGTTTTACCCACGCCCGCACACATTCCGAAGAAAATTTTGAGGCTTCCTTTCCTGCTCTTTTCCTCTTCTGCTTTCAGGGAGGCGAGCAGGGAATCCGGATCAGGCCTGTAATGCGGTTCTGTCATTTGATTTTATCCACATCTAAATTTAGTAATAAAACATTTATCCTTGTCTCTCCCAGTAAGTTGAACTGGGGTGGTTCCGTGTGTTTCTTTATCAGCTCTGATAACTGCTTCCTTTGTATGTCACTAAAATTTCGGGATGAAGCAACCCTGTCCTGCTGAAGAAGAGCTGACTTCAGTGATATATGAGGATCAAGCCCGCTTCCTGATGCATAAATCATTTCAGATGGTATATTGGCGCTGCTGTCAATTTTGTTTATTTTGAGGAAGTGATCAATTCTTTCTTTCACAGTATTTCTGAGGTTTTCACTGGTCATACCCAGGTTCGATCCTCCTGAAGGCAGGGGTTTATAATTAACCGCCGAAGGTCGTGACGAAAAATAGATTGCAGTGTCAAAGGACTGTCCTATTAAAGAGCTGCCTACTGCAATATTATTCTTATAGATAAGGCTTCCAGCAGATTTTTCAGGAAAAAAAATCCTGGATATCCCGGTCACAGCGATGGGATAAACAAATCCGGTGAGTATGGTGAAAATAAGAAAGATTTTTATGCTTATAATGATGGTTTTCATGATCAGAGATTTATCAGCATGTCTATGAGTTTTATCCCTGCAAATGGTGCAATAATTCCTCCTAGTCCAAAGATTAAAAGATTTCGGAGCAGTGCAGAATTTGCCGAAACAGGCTTATACCGCACACCTTTTAAGGCCAGCGGCACAAGGAGAATAATAATAAGTGCATTAAAAATGACTGCACTCAGAATTGCACTTTGCGGAGATACAAGCTTCATAACGTTCAGGGCTGCGAGCGGTCCTGAAGTACCGTTTAAGCTATAAAGGGATACTGCAATAGCCGGAATAATTGCAAAATATTTTGCTATATCATTTGCAATGCTGAAGGTTGTGAGGGATCCGCGGGTCATAAGCAATTGTTTTCCAACTTCAACAACTTCAATAAGCTTGGTTGGATTACTGTCGAGGTCGACCATATTCCCTGCCTCGCGTGCAGCCTGTGTTCCTGAATTCATGGCAATTCCCACATCCGCCTGGGCGAGTGCAGGAGCATCATTTGTACCATCTCCGATCATTCCTACAAGATGTCCATTTGCCTGTTCCTCCCTTATACGCTTCAGCTTATCTTCAGGTTTTGCTTCAGCCATAAAATCATCCACCCCGGCTTCAGCAGCTATAGCGGCTGCTGTAAGTGCGTTGTCACCGGTTATCATTACAGTCTTTATTCCCATTTTCCGTAATTCAGCAAACCGTTGGCTGATTCCTCCTTTAATTGTATCCTTGAGATGAATTACCCCGAGGACTTTTTCGTTTGCGGAGACAACGAGCGGAGTGGCTCCGTATCCTGCTAATTTTGCTACAATTTCCTCGACTTTCTGGGGGAAGAAGCCATTATTATTCTGGATAAAAGTTTTGATTGACCCTGAAGCTCCTTTCCTGATTCTGGTGACTTCACCATTTTCATTAATCAGGTCCACTCCGCTCATTTTCGTGTATGCGGAGAATGGTATAAATGTGGCATTCATCTCTGCAACCTGCCTTCCCCTGATGTTGTACTTTTCTTTTGCAAGCACAACGATAGACCTGCCTTCCGGTGTTTCATCTGATAACGATGAGAGCTGTGCAATATCTGCAAGGTCATCGATGCTCACCCCGTCCACGGGGATAAATTCTGAAGCCATCCGGTTTCCCAGAGTTATTGTTCCTGTCTTATCGAGGAGCAGCACATCGACATCACCTGCTGCTTCGATCGCCCGCCCCGAGGTCGCAATCACATTCCTTCTGATAAGCCGGTCCATTCCGCTTATACCGATTGCGCTTAGAAGGCCTCCGATTGTTGTCGGTATAAGGCAGACCAGCAAAGCAATAAGAACCGGTACTGAAAGATTTTCAGATAATGGCTTCAATGAAGCTTTAAGACTGTAACCGAAGAAAACCGGAAGAGTAATTACTACAACAAGAAAGATAATTGTGAGGCCTGACAAAAGTATTGTCAGAGCCACTTCATTCGGTGTTTTGTTTCGACTTGCTCCTTCCACAAGAGCTATCATTCTGTCAATAAATGTATCCCCTGATTCTTTCGTAATACGAATAATTATGCGATCGCTGATCACCTTTGTACCTCCTGTTACTGCAGACCTGTCGCCACCGCTTTCACGTATCACGGGGGCAGATTCTCCTGTTATGGCTGATTCATCGACACTGGCTATTCCATCTATTACTTCGCCGTCTGAAGGAATGATATCCCCAGCTTCACAGATAACAACATCATCTTTTTTTAATTCATTCGCATAAACAATCAGGTCCTGTGTCCCGGTTTTTTTCCGGGCCTTAACCTGGGTGCGTGTTGCACGAAGACTTTCTGCCTGGGCTTTTCCCCGTCCTTCAGCTAGAGCTTCTGCAAAATTTGCGAATAATACTGTGAACCAGAGCCATATGCTTATCTGGAGGTTAAAGGAAGAAAAATCTTTCCTGAAAAGGCCGCTGAAAAAAACAATAGTAGCAAGAACAGCGCCGGTACCGACAATGAACATTACAGGATTTTTAATCAATACTGCCGGATTAAGTTTCGTAAAACTGTCGTTAAGAGCACTGTATAGAATTTTCTTACTTATGAAATTAATTGAAGATTTGTTTTTCATTGCTCAGAAAGTTAATCCCATGTTCAGAAGAAAATGCTCCATTACCGGACCAAGCGCAAGAGACGGGAAATGGGTTAGTCCGCCGATTATTAATATCACACCGGTCAGCAAGACTATAAACAGCCAGTTGTCCGTTCTGAAAGTCCCAGCCGATAAAGGTGTTATCTTCTTTTCTGCAAGACTGCCTGCAATGGCAAGAACAGGCACAATTATACCAAACCGGCCAATGAGCATCACAATTCCCAGCGTAAGGTTATAAAAGACCGTGTTTGCACTTAGTCCGGCGAAAGCGCTGCCGTTATTCCCGGCTGCCGACGAGTAAGCATAAAGTATTTCCGAGAGACCATGAGGGCCGGCATTTGCCAGGCCGGCAAGCCCGGCTTCAGTGGAAAGCGCCATAGCGGAAAAAACAGGAATTATCAGGCTTGTTGCAAAGACAGCAATAAGAGCCATCTGAATCTCGAATTTCTCAATTTTTTTCCCAAGGTATTCCGGTGTTCTGCCGACCATAAGGCCAGCTATAAATACAGTGAGGAAAACAAAGATCAGCATGCCGTACATGCCAGCTCCGACACCACCGAAAATGATTTCGCCAAGCATAATATTCAACATCGCAATCATTCCTGAAAGCGGAGACAAACTGTCGTGCATTGCATTGACTGAACCGTTGGATGCCGCAGTTGTAAAGACTGACCACATCACACTGTTCGTAACGCCAAACCTGGTTTCTTTTCCTTCCATATTCACAAGATTTCCGATAATGGGATGAACGGAATATTCAGCTTTTAGTGAGAAGAACAAACCTGCAAACAAAAGAATGAACATTACTGTAAAGAGCGTCCAGCCCTGGCGTGATGAACCCACCATTTTGCCATAGGTATATGTCAGTGCAGCAGGAATCAGCAATATTGACAGCATTTCGAGGAAGTTGCTGAACGGAGTCGGATTCTCAAACGGGTGAGCGCTGTTTGAATTAAAAAAACCACCACCATTAGTTCCAAGTTGTTTGATTGCAACCTGGGAAGCTGCCGGTCCCATGGGCAAAACCTGTGTCGTTCCCCGGAGAGTCTGAACAGTCTCGTAATGTTTGAAATTCTGAATCACACCCTGACCTGCAAGTACAACAGCAAGCAAGATTGAAAGAGGAAGAAGCACAAATAAGATGCTGCGCGTAATATCTACCCAGAAACTTCCGAGCTTATCTGTTGTTTTTCGGGCAATGCCCCTGATTAAGGCAAGCATTACTGCCATGCCTGTTGCAGCGCTCACAAAGTTCTGAACTGTCAGACCTGCCGTCTGAACAAAATAACTGAGAGTGGTTTCGCCTGCATAACCCTGCCAATTTGTGTTCGTCATGAAACTAACTGCAGTATTGAAAGCAGAGTGCCATGAAACATCGGGAAGAGATGCAGGATTTAACGGTAATGATTTCTGAATAACCTGGATGATAAACAGGATTATAAACCCCAGGATGTTGAACGCAAGCATTCCCAAAGTATAGGTCTTCCAGTTTGCTTCTTCATCCTGCTTAATTCCTGCAGACCTGTATATTAAGTTCTCCAGCCATCCAAACACAGGTTGCAGGAAATGTTTTTTACCGGTGAATACCTTTTCCATATAGCTTCCGAGCAGGGGAGTAAGCCCGGTAAGCAATACAAGAATTAATATTATCTGTACCAGATCACGTGATGAAAACATTTTATCAGAAATTTAGAATCATTTGTTTATGCGACTATTTTCTACATATTCATGACCAGGATATTCCATATTTCCAGCTGATGATTTTAAACCATTCAAAAGACTGTCTTTCTTGTTCTTCACTTTCCTCTTTTTTCTGCGCTCTGATTTGTTATGACCGGAGGTATCAGGGCTCTCATCTTTTGGGAAGTACTTGTCCAAACCTATAATATGCCCGAGGAGTCTGCCAATGAGGAAAAAAAGCAGAAGTCCTCCGAAAAACACTAATAATAAAGGTATAGTAGCCATAATTAAGGATATTAATTTTAAAATTTCTCAGGCTTTAAAAGCACAAAAACCAGGTAGCCCAACAGTAAAATGGCAACAAGGGCGACCTCGAGATAATTGTTTGAATTCATTCCTGTACCAATACTCAATAGAATGTTCATTTGATAAAATTTTACGGTACAAAAATGGGAGGGATCCTATAAGGATTTTATCAGACTGAGTGGCCCGGATATAA
Source organism: Bacteroidales bacterium (assembly GCA_035299385.1). Classification (GTDB taxonomy): domain Bacteria; phylum Bacteroidota; class Bacteroidia; order Bacteroidales; family VadinHA17; genus LD21. Next base: position 7,631 of record DATGWQ010000317.1, read on the forward strand.
ATATTTTATTACAAACCCGATTCCGGTTTAATCAATATTTATCTATTCTTTATACCGGGAGTATAAATCTTATAAATATTTAATGAATTCCGATCGAAATTTGCTATTGTCAAAATCGAAAGGCGATGAGCGTAACTGAAATTACATTGATTCTTTTTGGAGGTCTGGCAGTACTTTTCGGAACAGGAGAGCTGATCGGTCACCTAACTGGTCTCGATAAGTTTATTGATAAGCTATCGGACAGTATGCATCAGCT
>DATGWQ010000318.1:0-7546 GCA_035299385.1 Bacteroidales bacterium
ATATTGAAGATAAATCCGGTCTTTACAATTTTCACCCTGCCCAGCAGGTCAGCAAGTCCACCCATTACCACAATGAAAATACCTGAAAACAATGATGTGATGGATACTGCAATATTCATAATGGATGTTTCCATTTTCAGGTCTATCGCCATATCGACATTGATATTCAATATGGTCTGGGCAAATAACCAGAACGACAGGACTCCGAGAATGATCCCGAATAGCAGCTTATCATTTCCTTTATACCGTTCTGACTTGTTCATATAATATTCCTGTTCTCCTGGTCACCGGGATCACTCGACCCTCTCTGTTACAGAATCGGTTTTCTCCCCTAAAAATTCAACCCATGCCTTTTTGATGCATGGATAATTTTTGGCGGCTTCCACCAGGTTCATAAATGCAACGATGTTGTCCTCAAACCTTTTCCCAAGTGTTTCATCGGCAATATTTCCTTCCGCATCAAAAGCTTTGTGAGCCATGGCGAGGGAAAACATATTCGGAAAAACATTTGCTCCGAGATGCTCAAGCGGCACACGCAGCTGCCATAAGGCACGATTGCCTCCGACCATGGATGGCGAAGCAGACATGAGCAACGCATGTTTTTCGTTGAAAGGCTGCGGACGAAAACGCGATACCCAGTCAATAGAATTCTTTACCAGGCCGGGCATCGATGCGTTATATTCAGGAGACGCAATGATAAATGCATCGTTTCTCAATAACCTCTTTCGAAATTCCATCGCTCCTGCCGGGTGGAAATCATTTACTTCCAGATCCTGGTTGAACGAGGGTACATCAAAATCCTGCATTGCTGCGAAATCAACAATGCCACCGTTTTTCTCGATCACATCGGACGCGAGGTTCGCAAGCTTTGTGTTGAATGAATCTTTCCTCTGCGATGCCGAGAATACCAGGAGGTGAATCGGTTCATGCTTATTCTGTTGAGGATCCATAACAAACCGGGTTACGTTTTTACAGGAATGAAATAGAAGGAATCTTCTATGTATCATTTAATTAAACATGCTTCTTCCTTATTCTAAAAACAATTTTATTTCTAATAGGTTCTGACCCGGATGGTATTCTTTTTCAGCCCGGATCAGTGCGAACAAAAAATCAGGCCGGATGTTAAAAGACAGCTTAGGCTTAATAGGGATGGAAAATGATTGAACAGAAGGATTATGTTATTCCTGCACAAACCCGCATCGGACATGTGCATCTGAAAGTGGCAGATATTGAACGGTCATTGCGGTTTTACAGGGATTTATTAGGGTTTGAGCTTACCATGCGGTACGGAAGCCAGGCGGCATTTGTTTCAGCAGGCGGTTATCACCATCATATAGGTTTAAATACATGGCACAGTGAGGGATTGCCACATGCTCCAGGTAATAATGTCGGCCTGTATCATATAGCGATACTATACCCCGACAGAAAAGACCTGGCTCAAATTTATGACCGTCTTAACAAGGCAGGTTATCCCCTGGCCGGAGCGAGTGATCATGGTGTTTCAGAAGCGTTGTATCTTGACGATCCTGATGGCAATGGTGTGGAATTATACTGGGATAAGCCCCGGGAACTCTGGCCGAAGAATGCTGACGGTTCATTAACTATGTTCACCAGGTCACTCGACCTTCACAGCCTGATGCAGGAATTGAATGTTTGAGTGACAGTGTTAAATCAAAAAACATTCGCATTCTCTGCGTCTTCCTTTGCGTACTTTACGTTTTATTCTTCACAATTCCGCTCCTACGGAGCTCAAGGATGATTTGATATGCTCCCGGGCTACAAACATTTCGCTCCTACGGAGCTCTCCTTATCCCCCCCTCTACAATTCTCCCTTTGGGCATGGAGCATGGAGCATGGAGTTAATACGACCCCCCTTCAGGGGTGCGCAGGAATAGCGCCTTGTACCGACGCCGACCAGTCACATATTGTTTTGATATCGTCTTTGGTCAGCACAAAATCAGCATTCTTTTTCCTGTATGCTTTCGGAGGCATCTTGCCTTTGGATACCATCCTGCACATGGCTTTCGATTTCGTTGCCTGCTTCCTGGAAGAATAACCGCTCCATTCAGATAAATTCACAAATGCGAGGGCCAGCTTTTTCCCGGGTTCAACATGACAATCTATACATGATCCTTCAATAACAGTCAGAACATCGGCGGGAATGTTTTTATTGCTTTGAACAGTTTTGGCGGAATGCCGGACCGTACATGACGTACCCCAGGCAAGTGCTGCAGCAGCAGCAACGATAAGTGCAATCTTTTTCATGTGGTTGTTTTATAATTCAAAGTTACACCGCATTAATAATTAAGGTCTTATAATAAAACATGAAGAAGTTACATAATTCACAGATCAACAATTCCGGCACCTGCACGTTCTACTAATTCAACTTAATCTAAAAGGAGGTAATCATGGCAAAATATGTAGATGGCTTTGTATTTGTCGTACCCGGGGATAAGGTGGACGAATACAGGAAAATGGCGGAACTGGGAAAAGATTCCTGGATGCGGCATGGTGCACTCTCGTACTATGAATGCATTGGAAATGATCTGACAACACGAGATCTCGGCGGCGGTAAACCGGTTGAATTCACAGAGCTGACAAATGCAAAACCCGGTGAGACAGTCTGGTTTTCATTCATCGTCTTTGAATCAAAAGAGCATCGCGATGAAGTAAATAAAAAAGTGATAGACGAGATGAACGAGAAATATAAAGAAGCCGGGCAGTTCCCGATGCCATTTGAAATGCATCGCTTTGCATACGGCGGATTCGAAGTCGCCGTTGAGGGTGAAGCATTGGAAGCTGCCACCAGCTCATCAGGGGAATACGGGCATCAGGGTCATTAAAGCACTCCGGTCTTTTTAACAATTATAAAAATCCACCTTCGGGTGGATTTTTTATTTCATGCAAAAAAACTTTCAGCACCTGCGACGCACCTGAAAAAACAATTCCGTTCTGAATTATACCCCTTCAGGGGGGTGTGTTGGCATTTCGCGATGGGTATAAAACAAACCGTGAGGGGCGCCGTCATATACATGATATTTGCTTCCCGGGATCATCAGTGCAGTCCTGTTGCTGCTTGCCTCGATGGGGACCGTCTTGTCGGCATCGCCATGGATGATTAGAGTGGGTACATCTATCTTCCTGACATCCTCCCTGAAGTCGGTTTGAACAACGCATTCTTTGGTGCTCCTTGCGGTTGCAAAGGATGCAAGCATCCTGTAATACTCCAGCAAAGGAGCGCTCAGCGGATGAGAGATCATACTGACGCCAACGAAGCTCTTCCCGAAATTGTCCAGATGGGCGAAACGGCATGTTCGCAGAATTCCCCTCCTCGGAGGGGGCAGGGGTGGGTAAGATGGATTTAAAATTCCACGGCAAATATTGGCATACAAATTGTTGATCTTCTTTGCCAGATGGGCGAAACGGCATGTGCGCAGAATTCCCCTCCTCGGAGGGGGCAGGGGTGGGTAAGATGGACTTAAAATGCTACGGCAATATTATACAAATTGTTGATCTTTAAAAGATAAAAGTTTCACCAATATGGAAAAAGCCAGGATTTTTTCCGGATTAATGATCATGCTGTTTTTACTTTCTTTCCAGAGATGTGAAAATGCAAATTATCAAGAGAACGGAACTATTAAGGGCAACATTTCAATAGGTCCGATTTGTCCGGTTGAAAAGGATCCTCCCGATCCGGCCTGCCTTCCCACTGCCGAGACATATAAGGCATACCCGGTGTTTATAAGACTGCTGAATGGTTCCGTAAAGACATTTATCAGCCCGGCAACAGATGGTTCATTCTCGATGGGACTCCCTGCCGGCAGGTACTATATCACACTTGAGAAACAGCAGAATGGTATTGGAAGCAGTAATCTTCCTATGGAAATAATTGTTAATCCCGGACTGGAAACTGATCTCGACATTCATATCGATACAGGAATCAGGTAAATCCATTTTAAAGCAAAGCACGCAAACTTGCCATCGCACTTGCCGGCGTACACAAAGGAGGCATATGTTCTTGTAAACCATGCCTTTGCGTTCCCTGCGTCCTCTCATTGCGAACTTTGCGTTTTATTCTTCAAACATTCCGCTCCTGCGGAGCTATAGCATGTTCGCCCCTTCGCCCCATCGCCCAATCGCCTCTTCGCCCACTCGCCCCATCGCTTAATCGCCTCTTCGCCCCATCGTCCTTTCGCCTTTTCGCCCCTTCGCCCCCTCTCCCCTTCTCCCAAGTTGAGCAGAATACGTATATTAGTGTTTCATGGGGCATGGAGCACTCCGTGATTAGATATCATTGAACAAGTTCGTTAGTAACCTGTTCATACTGAATTAGATCACATTCATTTAAAACAAAATCATGCAGACAATCATCGGATCGGGTGGCGCTATCGGAGTTCCGCTGGCAGAAGAATTAAAGAAATATACTGACAGGATCAGGCTCGTCAGCCGTAATCCCGTACGTGTAAATGCCACAGATGAGTTGTTCCCTCTCGACGTCACCGATTCCAGGCAGCTGGATAAGGCAATAGCAGGAAGCACTATCGTCTATGTAACAATAGGGTTCAGGTATAACCTGAAAGTCTGGCAAACTGTCTGGCCACCATTTATGAAAGCTGTAATAAATGCATGCATATCAAACCACTCTAAACTGGTATTCTTCGATAACGTTTACCTGTACGATAAATCGGCAATTCCTTTCATGACGGAAGAGTCGGTGATCAATCCTCCAAGCAGGAAAGGTGAAGTGAGAAAAGAAATAAATGAAATGCTCATGCACGGTATAAGCGAGGGAAAGCTTGAAGCCCTGATCGCGAGAGCTGCCGATTTTTATGGTCCTGTAATACGCGGCAGCATGCTCGGCGAGATGGTGATCAGCAATCTTCTGAAAGATAAGAACCCAATGGCTTTCGGGAATATCGACAGGATGCATACATACACCTTTACTCCTGATGCAGGAAAGGCGGTGGCTTTGCTCGGAAATACTCCCGGTGCATTCGGACAGGTGTGGCACCTTCCGACAACGAAAGAGAAGCTGACGAACAGGGAATGGATAGGACTCATTGCAGATAAGATGACTAAAAAAGCAAAGATCAGGGTGGTGCCGGAATGGGTGGTGAACCTTGCCGGCATAATGGTTCCTTTGATGAGAGAATTTCCTGAAATGATGTACCAGTTCGAATCGGATTATATTTTCGACAGCAGTAAATTCGAGAGAAGGTTCAATGTAAAAGCAACATCACCTGCTGAGGGTATAAAAATGTCTTTGGAGGCTATTTCAGGGCACATCGAACGCAATGAAATCTAAAGGGAAATCCATTTTAACGCAAAGCACGCAAATTGCCTGCGCACATGTGGGTTTTTTAAAATCATTCTAAATTAAACCTTTCATTTCATTTTTTCTCCAAAACAGGGTAACAAAAAGCATGTCATTCCTATTAAGCAGAATCTCTTGGTAATGCCAGACAGGGTTTTCAATGCAGCATTTCAAAATTGTACCACCTGGCAATTATCCGACGATCCAGAGATTTAAAGACCCTTGTCCCGCAAGGGCTGAAATGCTGCATTTTTTAAGATCTACCACACAAAAGGGATCATCCTGTATTTCACCTTTCCCATGTACTCTTTATATCCCGGGAGCTCATTCCTGAGAAGCTCTTCTTCATTCAGTATCCTGAATCCCAGGAGAAAAGGTAAGAACGCCATCGGGATAAGTGCATAAAAGGAACCAAGCACCAGCGCTGAAGCCAGGTACAGGACAATGGCAGAAAGGTACATCGGGTGACGCACAATTGAATATAATCCCGTGTCGATCACCTTTTGATTTTCCTGTATTTCTATCACCCTTGACGCGTACCTGTTTTGCAGCATGACCACTATAAACCCGGCATATCCCGCTATCATAAAGACCAGTGAAACAATGACAAGCCAGGGAGGAACTTCGGACCACCCAAACCTGAAATCCAGGCCCGGTACAATAAAAGCCGCAACAAAGAACAGCATGGAGATCTTCACATATTTTTTCTGTGCATCACGCCTCTCTTTAAGATTTATTCTTTTTTCGAGAAGCTCCGGGTCACGGATCATAAGATAGATCATAAAAGCTGTCATCGGCACCATTAAAGCCGCGATATAGATCCATCCATTAATGAACCTCAATGTACCTGCCGGAAGGAACAGCACCACGCCGAGGAAAAGAAAAGCTGCCGGAAATGTTACCAGTAATTTCACCAGCAATCTTCCCCGCACGATCCTGTTTATTGCAACTGTGCTCATGATGAGAAGTTTTAACAATCATAAAGTTAACAAATTGGTTTATACAAGCAGTGAGGGAGGCTGAGAACGGAGGGGCAGAGGGCATAGCCGTCAACCTGAGAATCGCGATTCTGTGTATGAGGGAGCAGGTTCTCAGGATCGTGCTTAAATGTTCTTTGCAGATTTTTATTAGATTTGGACAGTAACAAACCAGATCCGGTATGCAAAAAATGAACATCTTTACCACTGCAGCTTCATTAATGATACTGCTGTCAGGAACCAATTCGGCACAGATCAATGATCAGACACCCAAAACAGGAACAATAAAACTTCTTAACACGAAAGATTTTAAACACTCTGATATCGGGAACCCGGCAATTACCGGTACGGTGAAAATTTCAAACGGCGGGTTTGATATCACAGCAGGCGGAGCGGACATATGGGGTGTAAAGGATGAGTTCAATTTTGTTTATATCGAAAAAAAAGGGGACTTTGACATAGTGGCCCGTGTTGAAAGCCTTACGGCAACACATCAGTATACAAAAGCAGGATTGATGGCACGTGAAAGCCTGGCACCCGGGAGCAGGCATGTTTATTTTCAGATGTTCCCGGATAACTCCCCGAGAAATAAAAACAATGGCGGATTTGAATACCAGTTTCGTGAGTTTACTGATGGCCAGATGAAAGCCATATATCCTGCCAGGTCTGAAGGCACACCGGATTTCCCCGTTACATTTCCAAATACATGGATCAGGTTACAAAGGAAAGGAAACAGTTTTACCGGCTATACCGGTACAGATGGAGCAACCTGGAAGGAATATGCAACTTTTACTCTCGCCCTGCCTGAAAAGATCTATCTCGGAGCAGCAGTTACTTCACATGATATTTCTAAAACTGCCACAGCAAAATTCAGGAACATTGGCATAATGTAATAGTTTTATTTCTTGTCGCCTTGTCGCCTTGTCGCCTTTTCGCCTTTTCGCCTTTTCGTCCTGTTCAATATTACAAATGCAGGCTTCGAGCTGGTGGCATTGAGCATGGGGCATGGAGCAAAGACAGAAACGGCATGTGTGCGGGAATTCCCCTCCTTGGAGAGCCTGCCTCGCAGGGGTTGGTTAGTAAGAATTAGTTACCTTTGATAATGCAAACCCAGATTCTTCACAGTATGAGAACTTTGCCATTGCTAATAATTATTCTGACGCTCGTTTCATGCAACGGAAAAACTCAGGAATCCTCTTCTGCTTCAATCGAAGGTACCTGGAAGCTTGTTTCCGGCACTCTTATTGAAAACGGT
>DATGWQ010000319.1:0-3292 GCA_035299385.1 Bacteroidales bacterium
CGGGTTTAAGATTACTTGAATCTATATTCGATGCTGAATCTGTTTGCAAAAACCGTGACGAGTTTATTAATGCTACCGTCCGTGTTAGTGGCTGCTTATTATTAAATCATGTTTTGGCAATCGTTTTAATCATTATATCATTGAATTTTTTTGCTTCTTCGTCCAGGGGATTATGTCCTGAATATTCAAACCAGATTATTTGTTTGTTAGGTGCTGATATATTCTTAAAAAAAGTCTCAATTAAAACTGATGGTACATTCCAGTCATATCTGCCTTGGATGAAATATATTGGAATATTTATTTGACTTATTTCTGTGAAGTCTGTTGAGAACAAGTCTTTTTCAAGGTGTTTAAAAGAAAATCTCATTGCTTTGTTCCAGTTATAGTTTCTATAATCTTTATAAGCAGTTTTTGCTTTTTCAATTTCTTTATCAGTTTTTTTATTATAGGTAAACCCATCATACTTAGTTATAAGTTCGACTTGTTTGCCGAAACAGTCAAAATCTCCATTGCATAAAGTTGGATCATTCAAGTGTAATCGTCGAAGCACATTCAAAGTAGAGGTGTCATTATTTAATTTTGCTTTAGTTTCTATCCATTTTTGGCTAATTTCCATTCCCTTTTTCATATTGATAACCTGTGAAATGCCAATATATGCTATATAATCTTCTGGATACATTATAGCCAAATTCATTCCGATAACAGACCCCCAAGAAAAACCAGCTATAAATATTTTATTTTTATTGTATTTCTTTTTTATCAGTAAGGTTAATTCATGTGCATCTGATATTAACTGCTCAAGAGTCACATTTTCGGGATTAGGATTATTTTGAAAAGACTTTCCAGCGCCTCTTTGTTCCCAGATTACAAGAGTGAAAGCAGTTGTTAGTTCTGAGTTGAAGTACCTGAGTAGTGGAGTCTCGGGCTGGCCAGGCCCTCCATGGATAAAAAGTAGTACTGGGTTTTTATTTGATTTGGAGAGGGTCTCGACATATTGTCTTTCTCCACCAAGTGATACCAAGCCACTATCAATATTTATATTAACCAATAAACTGTCAGGGATTGTTAAATTTCTCGAGGATATGTTTTGACAGGATACTATCACAAGTATAAGTGTGGCTAAGTGGAAGCTCTTTTTCATTATCTTTTTGATTTCGGTGTTTGGATTATGTCTAGGTTTTGTTATCGAGTTATCATTGCGATTTGTGACAGGGTCTGGTTCGGGGTAGCCACTAACGGCCCGGCGGTGAGCATTAGTAAACGATTCTGAGCGACCGGAGGACGTCGGTAGGATTTCCGTTTTCGTCACGATGCCAGTAAGGCCGCAGGGAGCGAAGAACGGCGCGGTTTTTGCCATCATGGTAGATCTGAATGCGGACTATGAGTGTCGCGGTACAATCTTTATTGGGTTAGTAATTTGTCACGGTGATAAACACGGTCGAAGCTGACTTGTGCAGTGTCGCGCGATAAACATTGTCGGACTAAGGAATTGGTCACGGCGCAGAAGTTTAAAAGCGGCCGAATGAGCGTGTCCGGGTGCAAGAGCAAGATGATTTAGTTTCGGTACAGGAACAAACTGCAAAAACCGTGACGAGTTTATTAATGCTACCGTCCGTGTTAGCGTTTCGTCTATTTTTTTATTTTAATGTCAGACTGATTGCCGGTTTAAAAAGATAAGGTTTATATTTCTTACCAAGAAGATTCTTATTATCACTTTGGAACCAGATTCCATTTTTGAAAAACTGGTTTGGACCCCTATTAATCGGACTTTTTTACAGACGGTTAAACATACATAATAATTTCGATATAAATTTGTCATAGCAAGGAACGACCGAAGGTGATTATTGTACCGATGGTTGTGGAAGTGTTACGGCGCCGTTCATTTCCTTAAAAACTGACACCTTCTCCAACCCATCGAGGGTTGTCGCAGGTGAGCAAGGAACTTCCCTCAGGTTCATATTCCCCGATAGCTGGTGATATGGAATAAGCAGCTTAAATCTGATTTTTCTTTGTTTTTCATTGGAAATAGTTTTAACAAGTCCCTGTTCCCACAGATTGCAAAAGACTCTTGGAGGTAAGTAGCATGTAGAGCTATGGATACGATGGTTATTGTATTTTTCATAAAACAAGATCAGGCATTGTTCAAGTTCAGTTAAGGACCAGAAGATCTGCCGTCCGAGTCTTTCAGAAAGGATTGCATGAAAGCTCTCAATGTGTCCATTCTCCTGTGGAGTATAGGGATGGGTGAACACCTGTGTGAGTTGATTCTCCTTAAAGAACTCCTGAACAGCACGAGCTATAAACCTGCTGTCGTTATCGTTACGGATTTCAATCTGCATCTTTTTACCAAGACAATTGTTTGGTTGCAAATAATTTACGATGATATATTCCCAGATGCTTTTAACCTGAGCCTGCCTGATCTGATAAGCAACATGCCAGTATAAGGCTACCCTCGTGAAAGTGTCTAGAACGGTAAGAACATATGCAAACCTGCGATGCTCTTCCACCCAGACAAATTTTATATCCATCTCCAGTATCTCCAATGGTGATCCAGGCATTACTCTGCGGTACTTAACAAAGGTTCTGGCAGGTTTTTGCGACCGGTCTTTCAAGAGATTATGTTCATCCATTAAACGATATACTTTCTTGTGATTAATATAAAAACCAAGGATCAACAAAACATAAGTCATCTTATGATACCCGTAATTGGTGTCGGGATCATCCTGGGTTGCTTTTATTTGTTCAACAACATACTGATTGGGAACACGCTCAACATTTTCACCTGTTATTTTTAATGTTACCTGGCTGGATTGTTTGCCTCTCTTTCCTGATTTAGGCTTATAGTAATACTGATGCTTACTCATGCCAGCAATTGCAAGAGCATTGTCTCTTTTCATCCCTCGAAAAATGAAGGTGTTAACTATTTCCTTTTTTTCTCCAGAGCCCACTTTTTTTTTAACAGCTCGCTCTTGAGTTTGCCCTCAAGTTCTTTTTCGGCCAATAACTGCTTTAATGCTGAGTTCTCTTTCTCCAGTTCACGGATCCTCTTTAAATGTTTTGGATTCATTCCGTGTTGAAGACCAATCTCACCCATTTCTTCAAACTTGCTTTTCCAATAATAGTAGGTTGCCGGGTAGAGATCATACTTTTCAAGGATCACTTTAACACCTTGTTCACTGGCTTCCTTGATGATACGGAGCTTTTCTTCTTTGGTAAATGTTCTTTTGTTCATCATCATAAAATTACAGATTTCTGTCTATAATTCTGTCCGATGAATTAGGGGGCTAAACTA
>DATGWQ010000320.1:0-2135 GCA_035299385.1 Bacteroidales bacterium
GCACCGTACTCTTTGTTCCTGTGGTCGAAGACTATCTCATCGAAGCCCGGAACTTTCTGGTTTTTTGATATAACATTTGCCATGATTTTGGTTTATTGGTTAATGTTACACCAAATATATAACTATTATTCTAGTTATGCAACTATTTTCTTAATTATTTTACGAAAAAAATAGTTTAATAATCAGAATATGTTCCTGATTTTTATGCAAATATTTGATTTCTATAGGATTAAACTTTATTAAACACAAAGGACACAAAGGCTGACACCTTGCTACACTAAGGAAAGATCCAATTTTCTTCCCTTTGTGTCCTTCGTGTAAACCTTAGTGTCCTATGTGGTTAAATCTTCCTGAATTTACTTATTATAAGGTTCGATCACCTTCTTCAGCAGGGCTATTGTTGCCTTTATACCTTCCTCTTCACTGAGCTTGCTGCCTTCATACTCCACATCTATGTACCCTTTGTACCCCGAATCGGCAATGATCTTCATCATTTTTGCATAATCGATCTGCGTTTCATTGCCATTCTCATCAAAATCATGGGTCTTGCCGCTAACGCCTTTTGCGAAGGGCATCAGGTCCTTAACACCCTGGTAACGGTCATATTCATAGAAATTTCCAAGATCAGGCAAAGTTCCGCAATTAGGCATATTCACGGCTTTCATGATTTCTGCCAGCCATTTCCCATATGATGAATTGCCCCCATGATTCTCGACAACCACATTGATCCCGTAATCAGCGGCATAAGCCGAGAGCCTTCCAAGAGCGTCGATAGCGGCGGCCTGCATCTGACCCATCGTACCGCGTCCTCCGGCATTGACCCTTATTGAATGGCATCCCAGGAACTTTGCAGCTTTTACCCACTTATAATGATTCTCCACCGCTTTTGTCCGGCGTGCATCTGAAGTGTCTGCAAGATTCCCTTCACCATCTACCATTATCAGAAGACTTCTGACACCATATTTCTCACATTCGTTTTTAAGTTTAGTAAGGTATTCGGTGTCTTCAGCCTTGTCAGGGAAGAACTGTGAAACATATTCTACGGCGTCGAGGCCGAAAGTTTCTTTGGCGATCCTGGGAAAATCCATGTTTGTTATTTTTTTCTGAAACAGGGATTTGTTCAGTGACCATTCTGCAAGCGATATCTTGTAAGCAGGATCTTGTGCGTTCAATAATGACCCTGCAAATGCCGAAAACAGCAAAACTGTAATAAACGATTTTATTTTCATAATTCTTTTTTTGGGTTCATCCAAATGTAATCAAAACATTTATCAGTCATCCCGGTGCATCGCCTGTTAATGAAAATCCACATCAATAACCATTATCTCTGACTTTCCGGCGGTCCTTACCCGCGGCCCCCATAACCTGATTCCGCTCGAGACAAAGAAATGGGTATTGCCTTTCCTCATGTAGCCATGACTCAGCTGGTAAACCTTCCGGAGATAAAAGTTTAGAGGAAAAAGCTGCCCGTCATGTGTGTGTCCCGAGAATGCAATATCCGCATGCGTACTGCTTATCTGGTCAGGTTCTGTCGGCCTGTGGTCAATAACAATCAAGGGCAGGCTGTCCGGTGCTTCTGCCGCGATCTCCTGCGCAGACATCCTGCTATGGTTCCCGGCTTCCTCCCTTCCTGCTATTGAAAATGCATGATCGATAACAGCGACGCTGTCGCGCAACAAAATAATGCCGGCCCTGGAAAAAAAGTTGTCATTTTCCTCCCCTATCCTGTCATGATTACCGCGTACGCCGAACATACCAAATTCCGGACGGATGCTGCCGAGCAATTTTTCATAATCCTGTATGTTCTCTCCCCTGCCCTCAAGAACATCACCCCCATAAAGAAGAATGTCAGGATTTACATCATTGATTTTTTTTACAAATCTCCATACGAAACCTGCAGGCACAGATTTTTCAAGATGAAAATCAGAAACGAAAGCGATCCTGAGCTTCTTGATTTCACTGGATCGTGCAGCGCAAGATATCTTGTATCCTGAGATACGGATCGTATTAAAGTTGATTATACCCCCGGTAACCACCAAAGCTGACAGAACAAGGACGCAGGCAAAATACACCCTCCTGAATTTCCACGCTTTTACCCGGTCCCATTGGACTATCCTGAATGCCAGGTTCACCAG
>DATGWQ010000321.1:0-2538 GCA_035299385.1 Bacteroidales bacterium
TTGCGTTGACATGTGTCCAGATGTCGATGATCTGGTTGTAACGCTCGTTGTTCGTGATGAATCCCATGGAGTAGTTGTTGAGGACTTCCTCAACCTGCTCGTATCCTTCGTTGACGAATTTTGTCTTTTCTTCCGGTATGAGGGGTCTTATGGCCAAGCCTCAGAAATCAGGATCTACAGGATCTGAGATCATTGAAAACCCGATCCTCTCGAACTTCAAGGAGGGTCTGTCGGTCCTCGAGTACTTCATCTCGACACACGGTGCCCGTAAAGGTCTTGCCGACACAGCCCTCAAGACTGCTGACGCAGGATATCTTACCCGCCGTCTGGTTGACGTTTCACAGGATGTGATTATCAACGAGGAAGACTGCGGAACACTCAGGGGCCTTGTGGCAACAGCCATCAAGAAGAATGAGGAAGTTGTTGAATCATTGTATGAAAGAATACTCGGCCGTACGACAGTTCACGACGTGTTCCATCCTCTCACCGGTGAGATGATCTGCGAATCAGGCCAGGAGCTTACCGAAGAGCTTGCAAAGAAAATAGATGATTCACCGATCGAGCAGGTCGAGATCCGTTCGGTTCTCACATGCGAATCGAAGAAGGGTGTTTGTGCGAAATGTTACGGAAGAAATCTCTCGACAGGCCGCATGGTTCAAAAAGGAGAAGCTACCGGCGTCATCGCCGCACAGAGCATCGGTGAGCCGGGTACCCAGCTTACACTCCGTACATTCCACGTCGGTGGTACTGCTTCGAACATCACGACGGAATCGAGGATCATCGCTCGTTACGGCGGTATAGCTGAAATAGAGGAGCTGAGAACAGTTCCCAGGAAAGATCCTGAAAAAGGCGACATCGAGATCGTTATCGGCCGTCTTGCAGAGCTCAGGATCATTGACAAGAAGACAGGCATAGCCCTTACGACACATACAATTCCTTACGGTTCGAAGCTTTATATCAAATCGGGACAGGAGATCGAGAAAGGCAAACTCATTTGCGAATGGGACCCGTTCAATGCTGTTATCATTGCAGAGCTTGGCGGTAAGATCGCTTATGATTACCTCATAGAAGGTATTACTTTCCGCGAGGAATCAGATGAGCAGACCGGGTTCAAGGAAAAAGTGATCATCGAAAGCAGGGACAAGACAAAGAACCCTGCAATCAAGGTCATGGATGCCAAGAGCGGCGCTGAGTTGAGGATGTACAACCTTCCTGTTGGCGCTCACCTTGTGGAGGATGCAGACTCGATGATTGAAGCAGGTGAAGTCCTCGCCAAGATCCCGCGCGCTGTTGGTAAATCCGGTGACATCACGGGTGGTCTGCCGAGGGTAACCGAGCTCTTCGAGGCACGTAACCCGTCGAACCCGGCTATAGTATCCGAGATCGATGGCGAAGTGACCTTCGGAAAGATCAAGAGAGGCAACAGGGAAATTACGATCAAGTCAAAGACTGATGAGACCAAGAAATACCTTGTTCCCCTTTCAAAACAGATACTTGTACAGGAGAATGATTACGTGAAAGCCGGCACGCCGCTTTCAGACGGAGCCATTACACCATCGGATATACTTTCGATCAAAGGCCCCACAAAGGTCCAGGAATATATCGTCAATGAGATCCAGGAAGTGTACCGTCTGCAGGGTGTTAAGATCAACGACAAGCATTTCGAGATCATTGTGCGCCAGATGATGCGCAAGGTCGAGATTGTCGATCCGGGTGACACCAAGTTCCTTGAAAAACAGGTTGTTGATAAGCTTGAATTCATGGATGAGAATGACTGGATCTATGGCAAGAGGGTTGTTGAAGATGGAGGCGATTCCCAGACGCTTAAACCCGGTATGATCATATCGGCACGCAAGCTGAGGGACGAGAACTCCATGCTGAAACGCCGCGACCTGAAGGTTGTGGAAGCGAGGGATGCCGTTCCCGCAACTTCGAGCCAGGTTCTCCAGGGTATTACAAGGGCATCACTTCAGACAAAGAGCTTCTTCTCGGCTGCTTCCTTCCAGGAAACAACCAAGGTTCTCAACGAAGCTGCCATACTCGGAAAGGTTGACAAACTTGAAGGTCTTAAAGAGAACGTCATCGTTGGTCACCTTATACCTGCCGGCACCGGCCAGCGCATATACAACAGCGTCATAGTCGGCTCACTCGAGGAATATGAGAATCTCGTGGGAGTTGACCAGGAGGAAAAGGTCGAAACTGAGAAATAATTGTAAAGACAAGGCATGCCTTGTCTCAACATCGATAATTTAATAAATTCAAGATGTCAGATCCCAAGAATAACACGCAGATCAGCATAGAGCTGAGTGAAGAGGTGGCCCAGGGTATCTATTCGAATCTGGCGGTCATCACGCATTCGGCATCTGAGTTCGTAGTCGATTTCATCCGGATAATGCCGGGCATTCCCAAGGCCCAGGTTAAATCGAGGATCATCCTCACACCTGAGCATGCGAAGAGGCTTGTTGCTGCATTGCAGGATAATATCGACAAATACGAGGATGTGAACGGCCCTATCAAGGAGATCAAGGGATCTGCACC
>DATGWQ010000322.1:0-17046 GCA_035299385.1 Bacteroidales bacterium
GCATATCCTTCCGATCCAGGCTGAAAGCTCGGAGAGTGATTCTTCTTCATTGAAAACGGGTATGACAACTGAGAGATCCATGCTATTTTATTTCAGGAGTGTCCAGAAGCGGGTTTCCTTCTTTTTTTGTGAATATGCTGGCAATAAGCGACAGTACGGTACCGAAGATCATATTTCCAAATATCGAAAAAGGAGCCATGATCTCAGGCTTGTATATTTTTCTCTGAATCGCCATGCCCGATTCAATAGCACTTTCAGGAACCCTGCCCGATCTTCTCATCTGCTCTTCCACAAATGCAAGCATTTTGTTCGACAGATCCGGGTCGATCACCTTGTAAAGAAAATAAGTAAAGACTGCAATTATAACAGAATAGTACAGGTAAATGATGACCCCTGCGCCTACTGATTGTCCATATGTGATCCTGCCGTGCAGGTAATTGTCCCTGTATGATTTGATGAAGTAGTACAACAGGAAAACAGCGATGACTGGAAAAAGATAACCCACTGTTTTGTTAAACGTCAGATCCAGTATCCATACAACCAGCGTGAATACAATCCCGGCAAATCCCAGGATGAGGCCACTGGTAAGATTTGCTTTCCAGGGATTTACATTTTCTTCCATGATATCAGCATTAGTTAATTAACAAATATAATTGAAAAATGGGAAAATAATAGTACTTTTGCACCGGGGTAAGTCTTATACGACCAGCTCCTGCTGAACTCCCCCAGGATCGGAAGGTAGCAAGGGTAGGCAGTTGTAGCGGTGCGATATAAGTAGCTTACCCTTTTTTTAGTGACTAAAGTTACGAGTTACGCTTCTTCATGCTCGTTCGTCTTTATAACGAAAATCCCAATTCGAAAAAACTCAGGCAGGTGGTGGATGTTCTTGAGGAAGGAGGGATCATAATCTATCCGACCGACACGGTATATGCCATGGGATGCTCGATATATGCAAAGAAAGCCATCGACCGGCTTGCGCAGTTCAAAGGGCTTAATCCAGGCAACCCCGATCTTTCGTTCATCTTCCATGACATGAGCCAGCTTTCAGAATACACGGTAATACACGACAATCGTTTATTTAAGCTTCTCAAAAGAAACCTGCCCGGACCTTTCACCTTCATTGTCCAGGCAAATAACCAGATACCGAAACTTTTCACCGGCAAAAAGAAGACTGTGGGTATCAGGATTCCCGATAATAATATTATACGTGAAATTGTAAAGGATCTGGGAAAACCTGTTATCACCACTTCAATTCACGATTCGGACGATGTCGTTGAATACATTACCGATCCGGAGCTAATCCACGAAAAATTCAAGGATTTTGTAGATGTCGTGATCGACGGGGGATATGGCAGCAATGAAGCTTCGACTATCGTGGATTGCACAGGGGACGAAATACAGATTGTCCGCCAGGGCCTTGGCATACTTGAATTATGACCTTTACCTCCTGTAAAAGTTTTTTGTAAACAGAACCATAACGGTAAAGAGTTCGAGCCTGCCCATGAGCATCAGGCCTGCCATGAACCATTTGCCATAAAAGGGCATATCTGCAAACCCCGTGAAAGGACCCGTGGAGCCGAGCCCCGGGCCAATATTGGCAAGCATCGAAGCAGATGTGCTGAATGAAGTTATTATGTCATATCCCATCAGGGAGATGATCATGGCTGAAGCACAGATCACAAGAAAATACAGGGTTATATACACCAGGAGGTTGAACAGGGTAGCCGAAGGTATTATCTTCCTGTCGAGACGGACAGGAATGAATGCATTCGGATGAATAAGCCTTATGAGCTCAAATCCGCTGTTCCTTGTAACAAGCAGCAACCTGACGGATTTTATCCCGCTGCTTGCGGATCCTGTCGTTCCGCCGGTAAACATGAGGAGGAAAAATAAAATAAGCAGCAGCTCGCTCCAGACCAGGGGATTTTTAATATAGAATCCTGTTGTCGTAACAAGTGAAACAACATGAAAGGCACCGTTTACAATAGACTTGCCGAATGGAAGGTCCGTGCTGATAATCAGATTCATTGCAACAAGTATGGAAAAAACTGCACATATCAGAACATAAAAAATAAATTCATTGCTGCCGAGTATCTTTTTGTAATTGCCTTTGAGCCCGAAATATATAAAGGTCATGTTGATACCTGCCAGGAACATGCAGATTGTGATCACTACTGTGACAAAAGAACCTGAAAATGATGTCAGGCTGTTATTCATAGTGGAAAACCCTCCTGTTGAAAATGTTGAAAAAGAGAGGCACAGGGAATCGAAAAATGAAATCCCCCCAAAGCTGAGCAGTAATGTCTCGGCAAGTGTCAGCCCGGCATATATCAGCAGCAGCCTGAGCGCAACATCCCTTACCCTGGGATGGATCTTATCAGAAGGCTGCCCCGAGAAATCAGCTGCCGGCAATTGCAGGTAGACCGACCTGAATACCGGCAGCACATACAGCGAAATGAAGATAATTGCAGCACCGCCAGCCCATTGGGTCATGCTCCTCCAGAAGAGAATCCCATGGTCAAGGGACTCCACATCAGCGAAAATTGTTGCACCTGTGGTCGTGAAACCTGACAGAGACTCGAAGAAAGCATCTGTGAATGTCTGGACTGAATGTGAGAAAAGATAGGGAAGTGAACCGAAAACAGCAAATAATATCCATCCTCCTGCCACAACAATGTATCCTTCTTTTTTGCCGGTTACTTTTTCAATCTTCTTTACAGGGGTGAATACGATGGCACCTGAGATTAGTGTAACAAGTGCGGAATAAAATAAGGGACGGGTGGCATGTTCAGCATAGATGTATGAAACTCCGGATGACAGGAGCATCATAATACCTTCCACGATGAGCAGCAGGCTGAAAACCCTGGCTATTATCCTGAAGTTGATCATTGATCAGGTGAAGAATTTCGATACTTTTTCAAATGCCGAGGGGAGTGTGAATACCACAACCTTATCATTGGCATTGATGATGGTATCACCCGTTGCGATAAAGGTCTCACCTTCATGCGTTCCTCCCCCGACAATTGCATCTGCCGGGAAGTCCAGGCTGCGAAGTGTTCCGCGGGTGATCTTTGACCTGACGGGCACATTGAACTCAAGGGCTTCCACGTCTGTGCCTGTCATGTATTTGACCTGTGTCACATTGGGGTTTGTGGTGTGCCTGAAGATCCTGCTGGCTGCTGAAATCTTCTTGTTTATGATCGTATCTATGCCTGTGTTTTCAGCAAGGCTGATGTATTCCATGTTCTCGACCTCGGCTATCGTCCTTTTCACACCCATCTTCTTTGCGAGCAGGCACGAAAGTATATTGGTCTCCGAATTGCCTGTAACAGCCACAAAGGCATCGATCCCCTTTATTCCTTCCTGTTCGAGGAGGTCTGCATTACGGCCATCGCCGTTAATTATGAGTGTATTGTCAAGTATTTCAGCGAGCTCCTCGCATTTTTTTATGTCTCTCTCGATAAGCTTCACTTCGCATGATCTCTGCTTGTAAAGAGCGACATGCTTTCCGATCCTGCTTCCCCCGAGGATCATAATGTTGTTTGCCTCAAAGTTCTTCTTGCCGCTTGTTTTCATCATCTCATCGATGCCTTCACGGGTCGACAACACATATACGACATCACCCTGGATAAACTGCTCGCTTCCCCTGGGAATAATGGTAACATCGTTGCGTTTTATGGCAACCGCCCTGTATTTCTCAGTGCGGTTTGTAAGCGCAATCTCGCGCAGGGTCTTGTTGATCAATGGCGAATTCTCATCGAGCCTCTGAACGAACATCGCCAGCCTTCCGTCAGCAAATTCCATAAACTCGGAGGTACCCGTTTCATGCAACAGTCCGAGTACTTCACGAGCAGCTATAAGCTCGGGATAAATAAGCGAATCAATACCCACCGACTTGAAGAAATCAACAGTGGACTGCTCCAGGTAGTCCAGGTTATCTATTCGCGCTATTGTCTTGATTGCACCGAATCTCTTTGCAAGGATTGCGGCCGTGATATTCGTGTCTTCATAATGAGTCACGGCGATGAACAGGTCGGTCTTTTTCCGCAGGACATCCTGCAGGAGCTTCACCGATGTAGCAGAACCCTCGTATGTAAGAAGATCAAGGGATGTGTCAACCGGCCTCAGATATGCTTCCTCGGGATCTATCAGTATTATCTCATGATTCTCATTGGCAAGCATTTTTGCCAGATGTGACCCCACTTCACCTGCACCTGCAATTACAATTCTCATTGCCTTTTTTCTGAAAAAGTTTACAAAATAACAGATAAATAGGCTAATAAGGAAATTAATTCATTATAATAATTTAAACAGGGGTCACAGCTTTGTGACGTAAGCACCTGATTTCCTGACCAGATGTATTCCGGATCGATTCTCACCGCCGGTTTGCATTGAAGGGGGAATCTTCCTTATGGCACCAGTCAGGATCATTATTCCGTCATAATTATTGTAATCCGATCCGGACACCTGCCCGGTGAGAATCAGAAAATCAGGTTGCTGAGGAAGATTGTATCCCCGGTTCAATCCAATCTGAACCACTTTTTCACCGGTTCTTATACATTGAATTTCGCCTGAGACGTGAATTGTCTTTTTCAGGCCGAGTGTTGAAGAATGCCTAAGGACCTCGGGAGGAAGGAAGGCGGTATCCGAGAAGAGATGAAGAGTTTTACCGTTTCTGATGCCTGTAACCGGGTGGTTTCTCGTGTTGTAGACTATCAGCTCGCTCGTGGTTTTTAACCGGATGTCTTTCACAGCGCCGGCAGTGATGTATAATGCCAGCAGAATAAACAAAGGTATGGGTGGTCTTCTTTTCTTACCGAGGAAGAAGAACATCATTGCGGTGAGTGTGCTGAAAAGCAGGATTCCCTGGGAAACTGTCATGCCGATATTCTGGATTCCCGAATATGGAAGCGAAGCTGCTGTCTCAGTAAGGAAAATAATGAGAGCTGTAATTTTGTCAAGCGCCAGCCCGAGTATACCTGAAATGAAGCTTACGGGAAAGAACAGCGGAATGAGGCAGCCCAGTATTATGGCGATTGAAGATAACGGTACGATTACCAGGTTGGTTATGACAAAGTAAACGGGAAACCTGTTGAAAAACATGATTGTAAGAGGCAAAGTCCCGGCCTGGGCCACAAACGTGACAACAACAGACTGCCAGATCCAGTCTGTTAATTTATTAACAGTATTAAGCTTAAGATATACGCCCCGGTAAAATGCGATAATGAAAATGACCGCCGAATAGGAGAGAAGGAATCCTGCATTGAAGATAACGGAAGGCTTGATGATCATCAGGACAAAAGCCGATGCAAGAACTGAATTAATCCCGTTTGCTCTTCTGTGCATAAGGTTGCCGGCCTGGATGAAGGTGAACATGAGAGTTGCCCTCATTACCGAAGGTGTCAGTCCGGTGACAAAAGCAAATGACCAGAGGAAAATGACTGCCATGAGTATTCTTAAAAAATTGAATTTTCTTTTGAGGAAGAAAAGCATATTTATGACGAAAAGGCTCAGAATCACTGCATGTAGACCGGATACAGCCATTATGTGCATTATTCCTGCTTTCATGAAGCTTTCTTTCTGATCAGGATCGAGATTGCTCTTTTCCCCAAGCGTTAGCGCTGAGACCAGCGGGAGCCGTTCATCGGAAATACCCCTCTGGCGGTACATCTCTATTATCCTTCTTCGTGTTATCAGGGCACTGTGCACCAGTTTCCGGTTTTGCGGCTCAGAATGTGACAGAATTTCCCCATTCTGTACAAAAGCATAATATTTAATCCCCAGGTTTTCCATGTAAAACCTGTAATTGAATTCCTCAGGATTGCCCCTGTTTACAAGCTCTTCCGGTGTGCATCTCACAGTTATCCTGTCGCCGGGAACAAACTGCATTGCTTCCGGAGCCTTTTCATGATAAAGCAGCATGGAACCTTTCAGGACATGTGTTCCGGATCCATCTGCCCGCGCCATTAGCTTCACGTTAAGCAAAATACTCCCTGGCTTCTCTTCGGGGTATTCCGATAGTTCACATAGAAAAACAGACGATACCGGTTGAAGAACAGAAAGACTTTCTTTTTCATGCTTGTAGAGCATGAGGCCGCTGAAAAACAACGCGAGGCCCATTGCGGCTCCGAAGAAAAGATTAGCAGCATATCTGTCGACCTTCAGGCTAAACAGGAAAAGAATAATGATGATTATGCCCGATGCAACAATAACAGCATGACCGGGCTTAAGATATAAGCCTGCTATTATGCCGGCACACAGTGAAACACAAATGCGCAGAAATGGTATTTCCTTGTGAAGCACAATGTTGCATGTTGAGACAATATAAAAATAAGAAAAAAAATTATGTTACACAGAGTGCACAGAGAAGACACAGAGTTACGCAGAGCTAATTTTTATCTCTGTGGTCCTCTGTGCTGCTCCGTGATCCTCTTTGTAACTATTCTTAGATTATGCCAATTTTTCCCCCGGGAGAATTGTCCGGTAGTCCGCTTCAAAACTGCCTTTGCTGATTGCCGTGAGCTTACCTTTCAGGAGTCTCTTCTTTAGGGGGCTGAGCCGGTCGGGGAAAAGTATACCATCGAGATGATCGTATTCGTGCTGGATTATCCTTGCCTTGTAACCTTCATAAACTTCATCGTGATATTCCCAATTTTCGTTATAGTAATTGATCTTGATTCTAGATTCACGTTCAACCTCTTCGCGAAGATTAGGAATACTGAGGCAACCCTCTGTCATGGGGATCAGGTCCGCGCTGCGTTCTGTTATGTGTGCGTTGATGAAAACTTTTTTGAAATCTGCGAGTTCCGGTTCGTCTTCGGCAAGAGCTTTGCCGTCGATTACGAACAGCCTTATTGATTTACCCACCTGTGGTGCTGCCAGGCCAAGCCCGTCCGAATGATACATTGTTTCGAACATATCGGAGATGAACTGTTCCAGTCCGGGATAATCTTTGTCTATTTCGGCTGCTGTTTTTCGCAGAATGGGGTGTCCGTATATAACTATGGGATAGATCATCACTTCTGATTTTTATTCATGGCGGATTGTGAATCGAGAAAGGACCTGAGTATGATTGATGCGCTGATCTTATCAACCATCGCCTTATCACGCCTGTCTTTCTTTTTTACACCGCCCTCGATCATAGTCTTCAAAGCCATTTTAGATGTAAACCTTTCATCAGCAAGATGAACCTGCTTGTCAGGATATTTGTTTTTAAGCTTTTTGATGAAAGGATTGATGTGTCTAACAGATTCGCTTGGTGTGTTGTTCATCTGAACAGGGTAACCGATTACGAATGCCTCTACCTCTTCTTTTTTAAGATAATTCTCCAGGAAGATGTTAAAATCAGCCGGGCTGACGGTATCCAATGGTGAGGCAATGATTTTCAGGGGATCGGTCACTGCTATGCCGATCCTTTTTGTCCCGTAATCTATTGCCATTATCCTGCCCATCATTTAATAAAGGTGCAAAAATAATAAAATGAGTCAAAGGAACCAAAAGCATCATGGTGACCATCTGACATTAAGTTTTCATACCAGGGTGAATAAGTGACAATTGCATATAAGACTAAAAACAGCTGTTTTTTGTTTAATTGATATTTTACTAAAAATTTACATGAATGATTCCAAATTCGGTGCAATGTTTAGAATTTAATTGACAAAAGCGCATTCTCAAATTCAAAAGTCAAAATTGCACCCCATGCCCCATGCCAAAAAAAAAGCCACCCTCACGGATGGCTCTCTTTCAGTATTCGGATGTTATTCCTTCTTTTCTTCAGCTGCCGGTGTGCCATACTGCATCGCTGCGAGACGCCTGTAGGAGTTGTACCTCCATTTTGCATTATTCTCGGCTGCACCGAACAGTACCTCGGCTTCTTTCGGGAATCCCTTGATGAGCGATGTGTAACGCACTTCACTCTTCAGGAAATCCTGGAACTTGCTCCAGTCAGGCTCTTTTGAATCGAGCTGGAACGGATTCTTCCCTTCATTCTCGAGAAGAGGGTTGTACCTGTAGTTGTGCCAGTACCCTGATTCAACTGCTGCCTTGGCCTGCGCCTGTGTCCTTCCCATACCTTCACTGATGCCATGATTGATACATGGTGCATAAGCTATGATGAGCGACGGACCAGGATAAGCTTCGGCTTCCTTTATCGCTTTCAGGTACTGGGCATTGTTTGCACCCATTGCAACCTGTGCAACATATACATAACCGTAGGTCATTGCCATCTGGCCAAGATCTTTCTTGCGGATCTTCTTGCCTGAAGCTGCAAATTTGGCAACAGCTCCTGCGGGAGTAGATTTTGAGGCCTGGCCTCCTGTGTTGGAGTAAACCTCTGTGTCGAGGACGAGAACGTTTACGTCTTCACCTGATGCAAGCACATGGTCAAGGCCACCGTAACCGATATCGTATGCCCAGCCGTCACCACCGAAGATCCAGTGTGACTTCTTTACAAGGTACTGCTGGAGGTCAATTATCTCGAGTGCGACAGGTGAGCTTTCATTTTTAAGTGCATCGAGAACTTTCTTCGATGCTGCCTTCGAAGCTTCACCATTTTCCTTGTCCCTCAACCATTCTTCGAATGCTGCCTTTGTAACATCATTGACTGAACCGCTGTTGATTGCAGCTGCCATCCTTTCTGCGATCCTTGTCCTGATCTTATTGGCACCAAGTGACTGGCCAAGGCCATATTCAGCATTGTCTTCGAACAGTGAATTCGCCCATGCCGGACCCTGGCCGTTCTTATTGTGCGTGTAGGGCGTTGAAGGAGCAGATCCTCCGTAAATTGACGAGCAGCCTGTTGCATTTGCAACGATCATACGGTCGCCAAAGAGCTGTGTAATAGCTTTGATATAGGGTGTTTCTCCGCAACCTGCGCAAGCTCCCGAGAACTCGAACAATGGCTGCTGGAACTGGCTGTTCTTTACATTGATGAACTTGTCAACGACTGTATCCTTGTATCCGACTTTCTCATGCATGTAGGTCCAGCGGTCTGCTTCTGCAAGCTGTGTCTCAAGAGGCTTCATGAAAAGCGCTTTCTTCTTTGACGGACAAATATCTGCGCAGTTTCCGCATCCGGTACAGTCATATACACTGACCTGGATCTTGAACTTGTACTGTTTGAGAACCCCGGGGATGCCCTGGATTGCTTTCGTGTCCTTGGGTGCATTGGCGAATTCCTCTTCCGTGAGAAGGAAAGGCCTTATTGCTGCGTGGGGGCATACATATGAACACTGGTTGCACTGGATACATTCATCGGGCTGCCATTCGGGAACGTTCACTGCAATACCGCGTTTTTCGTAAGCCGATGTTCCTGAAGGGAAAGTACCATCTTCCCTGCCGACGAATGCACTGACCGGAAGATCATCTCCCTTCATTGCATTGATTGGTTCCATGACCTTGCTGATGAACTCGGGAACATGGCCGTTATGTCTTTCGTTCATAACAGTAATATTTGCCCACTCAGCCGGAACTTCAACTTTATGAACCTCGCTGCCTTTGTCGACAGCTGCATAGTTCATGTTGACAACATCTTCACCTTTCCTGCCATAGCTCTTCTGGATGGCTTTCTTCATCTGTGCTTCAGCTTTTTCGTAAGGTATCACATTGGCTACCTTGAAGAATGCTGCCTGCATAATGGTATTTGTCCTGGTCCCCAGGCCAAGCTCTTCAGCAATTACAGTTGCATTGATGATGTAGAAGTTGATCTTGTTCTCAGCCATATATTTCTTCATATGGTCGGGAAGGCGTTTTTTAGTTTCCTCCGCATCCCATATGGAGTTAAGCAGGAAAGTGCCGCCTTTCTTCAGACCCTTGAGCATGTCGTATTTGTCAAGATATGACGGAACATGGCATGCCACAAAATCGGGAGTGTTTACAAGATACGGCGAACGTATGGGCTTGTCGCCGAAACGAAGGTGTGATGTTGTGATACCGCCCGATTTCTTCGAATCGTATGCAAAGTATGCCTGGCAATATTTGTCGGTCGTGTCACCGATGATCTTTATCGAGTTCTTGTTGGCTCCGACTGTACCATCGGAACCAAGACCATAGAATTTTGCAGAATATGTTCCCGGGAGAGCAACGTTGATCTCGGGAAGCACGGGAAGTGACTGGAATGTGACATCGTCGACAATACCGACACTGAAGAGATTCTTCGGCTGTGTAAGCTTCATATTCTCATACACTGACAGGATCTGGCTTGGAGTGGTATCCTTGGAGCTCAGTCCGTAGCGGCCGCCGATGATCACAGGCCGTACCTGCATGTCATAGAATGTGTCCTTGATATCAAGATAGAGCGGTTCACCGGGAGCGCCTATCTCTTTGGTCCTGTCGAGAACAGTGATTTTCTTTACTGAAGCAGGAAGAACATTGAATAGGTATTTTGCAGAGAACGGACGGTAGAGATGAACTGAGATCAGCCCGACTTTTTCACCTTTTTCTCCGAGGTAATCGATAACTTCCTTGATTGTCTCTGTGACTGATCCCATTGCCACGATTATGTTCTCGGCATCGGGAGCTCCGTAATATGTGAATGGCTTGTATACCCTTCCTGTGAGCCTGGTGATCTCGGCCATGTAGGAGTTCACTATGTCAGGTATCGGCTCATAGAACCTGTTCACTGCTTCCTTTGCCTGGAAAAAGATATCAGGGTTCTGTGCGGTGCCCCTGGTTACAGGATGTTCAGGATTGAGGGCGTTTGTCCTGAATTTTTTCAACGCTTCAATGTCAATAAGCTTCTTCAGGTCATCCATTTCCATCATTTCGACCTTCTGTATCTCGTGAGAGGAACGGAAGCCATCGAAAAAATGGAGGAAGGGAACTCTTGATTTTATTGCTGAGAGGTGAGCCACTCCTGCGAGGTCCATTATTTCCTGGACGCTGCCGGTGGCAAGCATGGCAAACCCCGTCTGGCGTGTTGCGTATATATCGCTGTGATCGCCGAATATTGAAAGTGCATGGGCTGCAACTGTACGTGCAGAAACATGGAATACGCCGGGGAGAAGCTCGCCGGCAATCTTGTACATGTTAGGGATCATGAGCAGAAGTCCCTGCGAGGCAGTAAATGTGGAGCAGAGCGCACCTGTCTGCAGGGCACCATGCAATGCACCGGCAGCACCTGCTTCCGACTGCATTTCAACAACTTTCACCTGTTCCCCGAAGATATTCTTCAATCCGCTGGCAGACCATTCATCAACATATTCTGCCATCGTGGAGGAAGGAGTTATAGGATATATGCACGCGACTTCGCTGAACATATATGCCACATGCGCCGCTGCCTGATTGCCATCGCATGTTATAAACTTTTTTGTTCCCATCGATAAAATATTTGAGTTTACTGTAGTTATATTTTGCTTTGCTGTGATTTTTTTAACAGCGCTGCAAAGGTAGAAAAATAATCATGTTATTCTCCTAACAGCACATAAATGTTAAGAAAAAATGACGGATATCATCCGCCATTCATTGAAACAAGGAACTCCTCGTTCGATTTCGACTGCAACAGCCGGTCCCGCAGGAACTCCATGGCCTCCACGGCGTTCATATCCGTGAGGAAGTTTCTCAGTACCCAGATCTTCTGGAGTATGTTCTTGTTCAGGAGCAGATCCTCCCTTCTTGTGCTTGAAGCTGGGATGTCTATCGATGGGAATATTCGCCTGTTGGAGAGCTTGCGGTCAAGCTGGAGCTCCATATTGCCTGTTCCCTTGAATTCCTCAAAGATCACGTCGTCCATCTTGGAACCTGTGTCTGTAAGAGCGGTTGCCAGGATAGTAAGGGATCCTCCGTTTTCTATATTTCGTGCAGCTCCGAAAAACCTTTTTGGCTTATGAAGTGCGTTGGAATCCACACCACCGGAGAGAACTTTTCCTGAAGCCGGTGCAGTCGTGTTGAATGCCCTGGCAAGCCTTGTTATTGAGTCGAGAAGTATAACAACATCATGTCCGCATTCAACGAGTCTCTTTGCTTTCTCAAGAACTATGTTCGCAACACGGCAGTGACGTTCGGCAGGTTCATCAAAAGTCGAGGCGATAACCTCAGCTTTTACGTTTCTTGCCATATCTGTGACCTCTTCAGGTCTTTCGTCGATCAGAAGGATCATCAGGTAAACTTCAGGATGGTATTTTGCGATCGCATTGGCAATTTCCTGGAGCAGTATTGTCTTACCTGTCTTCGGCTGGGCAACAATCAGACCGCGCTGTCCTTTGCCGATAGGAGTGAACATATCAATGACCCTGACCGAAAGCGAACCTTCACCGGGCTGGCAAAGGGTGAACTTTTCATTCGGAAAAAGAGGAGTGAGGAAGTCGAATGGAACCCTGTCGCGTATGAAATCAGGGCTTCTTCCGTTTATCTCTTCGATCTTGATCAGCGGGAAGTATTTTTCTCCTTCCTTGGGCGGACGGATTGACCCTTTTATGGTATCGCCGGTCTTAAGACCAAAAAGCTTTATCTGGGACTGTGATACATAGATGTCATCGGGCGAGTTGAGATAATTGTAATCTGCAGACCTGAGGAAACCATAACCATCGGGCATGATTTCAAGGACGCCTGTATTGAATATTATTCCTTCAAAATCGTAAGGCCTTTCCCTGACAACTTCCTTCACAGGTTCCACAACATCTTTCACAGGAGCATCAACAATAATTTCACCTGCAGAATATATGTCCGTTGCAGCTTTTGTCTCATCTACAGGTGTATCAAAAAGATCCTGGGGAACCTCTTCCTTCTTTCTGTCACCCTGCGTTCCTCCGTTGCTTTCGTAATTTTCCCTTCTTTCCTGCGGCCTCTCGGGCCTGAAAGACCTGTCAGGATTGTCCTGCCTCGGCCTGTCCTGGCGGTCGAACCTTGGTCTGTCGTTTCTGTCGTTTCTGTCGTTCCTGTCATTCCTGTCGTTCCGCCTGAAATCCTGCCTGTTGTCCGGTCTGTTATCCTGCCTGTTGTTATTTTGTCTGTTATCATTCCAGCGGGGTCTTTCCTCTCTTGCAGGTCTTTCTTCTCTTGCAGGTCTTTCTTCTCTTGCAGGAAAGCTTCTTTCCTCCCTGTTCTGCTCAGGTTTGGTAACACTCTCAGGTTTATCGTTGGTATCCGTCTGTTTGACAGGTTCTGATGCAGCCTGAGATTCATTATTCTCTTTCAGGTCATCCGGCGAAACTGAAATAACTGTTTCACCCGGCTTCTGAACAGTTTGCTTGAAGGTACGGGGTCTCCTGCCTCTTCTGGGTGCAAAAGAATCCTGACCCCTGCTCCAGTCCTTTACGGCTCCGTTTTCGTTCTTTTCCTCCTTAGGTTCGGAAACTGTTACTTCGGGAACTTCACCCGATTGGGCCGCTGCCTGCTGATCGAGTATCCTGTAAATTAAATCCTGTTTCTTTAAAGACTCTGCTCTTTTGATATTGAGTTCTTTCGCAATATCCCTTAATTCAGGAAGCAGCTTCTTACTTAACTCAAGAATGTCATACATATATAATGGAATATAAGAGATCGTATTTTGTAATGGAATATAAGAGATCGTATTATGTTTTTGGAAACCAGGTCAGAAATGAAACATCAACCTGATAGATTTGCTACACATCCACACTTCTGAAAAACCGCTGCAATATTATTAAACTGATTTTTTATTTCCTAATAATAAACGCAAAAACTCAAACGGGGGTTAAATCAGTTACAATATGACTTTCCGGATTTCTTCAGTGTAAATAACCGGTGCAAGTTACAATAAAACAATTGTTAAATCAAAAAAAAGATATAATAATTGTTAAAATGACGGGTTTTTTTAGTAAAATTGTTGCCGGGCTTTCCGTCTCAGTAAATCATTGCCTGCAGGATGCGCCAGTTAAAAATTTCGAAACAGGTAACAAACCGTGACACCCCTTCCCTGGATAAATATCTTCAGGAAATAGGCAAGGTCGATCTCATTTCTCCGGAAGAGGAAGTCATCCTTGCACGTAATATCAGGGGGGGCGATTATGAATCCCTCAAAAAGCTGATAAATGCAAACCTTAGGTTTGTTGTTTCAGTGGCAAAGCAGTACCAGAACCAGGGCATGAGCCTTCCTGACCTGATAAATGAAGGAAATCTCGGACTCATGAAAGCTGCGCAGAGGTTTGACGAAACCCGTGGATTCAAGTTTATCTCGTATGCAGTATGGTGGATCAGGCAATCCATTCTCCAGGGTCTCGCCGAGCAGGCTCGCATTGTAAGGCTTCCTGTGAACAAGATAGGTTCGATAAACAGGATTAACCGCACATTTGCCAAGCTCGAACAGGAATACGAAAGAGAACCGAATTCACTTGAAATTGCAGAAGTGCTCGAAATGATTCCTGATGAGGTCAGGGATGCACTGAAGACCAACGGGCGTACGCTCAGCATGGATGCGCCCATCAGCAATGATGAGGAAAACACGATGTACGATGTAATTCAGAATGATGAAATTCCGAGCCCCGACAGAAACCTTATAAATGAATCTCTTTCGTTCGAAATAGAAAGGGCATTAAGCACTTTGTCCACCCGTGAGGCCAAGGTCCTCAAGCTTTATTTCGGTTTGGGCATGAAGCATCCGTACACTCTTGAAGAAATAGGAGAGGAGCTTAACCTGACCCGTGAACGTGTCCGGCAGATCAAGGAAAAAGCGATAAAAAGGATTCAGTATACAACACGGTGCAGGATACTTAAAAGCTATCTCGGATAACTTTTGTTATCTTTACCTGAAATAACTCCCTGATGGATCATCTGGTTTCCCCTTCACTGCTTGCGGCTGATTTCGGTAATCTGGCCCGCGATGTTCAGCTTGTAAACAACAGTACTGCAGACTGGATACATTGCGATATAATGGACGGGATGTTTGTGCCGAATATTTCATTTGGATTCCCTGTCCTGGAACAGATCAGGAAAGTTGCAGCAAAACCCCTTGACGTCCACCTGATGATTGTCGATCCAGACAGGTACCTCGAAAGATTCAGGGATGCGGGCGCTTCCATCCTGACTGTTCAGTATGAAGCCTGTGTTCACCTGAACAGGACTGTAAATGAGATACGGAAACTCGGAATGAAGGCCGGGGTTGCCCTGAATCCGCACACACCTGTTGCTCATGTTAGACATGTTCTGCCATATATGGATATGGTATTGATAATGACAGTGAATCCGGGATTCGGCGGGCAATCATTCATCATGGAAAGCTATGAAAAGATAAAAGAGCTCCGTGAGATGATCGATTCGACCGGCAATAATGTTCTGATCGAAGTCGATGGCGGAATAGATACCGGCAATGCTGGAAAGCTCATCAGTGCAGGAGTTGACGTGCTCGTTGCGGGTAACTCCGTTTTCAGCTCGAAAGATCCGAAAGAAACAATAAGAAGGCTTAAGGAACTGGATTGACCACGATATTGCACCACCTGGAAGGGGGAATAATTTCTTCATAGAATTGAGATAATTTAATCAATTGAGGAATTTCCTCCCCTTCAAGGGGAGGTGCCCGCAGGGCAGAGGGGTGTTATACTTTATGAAATATCCCCGATTATTTTAAAAATCTTTTCCTTCTCATCCGGGTGAAACCACCTTATCGACTGGTCTTTCGCCCACCACGTGAGCTGCCTCTTTGCATATCTCCTGGTGTTTCTTTTAATTAGCTCTATGGCTTTCTCCCTGCTGATGCTCCCGTCGAAGAATCCGAAAAATTCCCTGTACCCCACAGTATTCAGTGCATTGAGATGACGTAAAGGATATAGTTTTTCAGCCTCGGCTTCGAGGCCCTTGTCTATCATCTCATCAACCCTCCTGTTTATCCTGCCATATAATTCCTCCCTTTCCCTGTTTAATCCGGCTGTAACAATATCGAAGGGTCTTGCAGTTTTTTCCTTCCTGAGGAAGGACGAATATGGCCGGCCTGTCGTTTCGCAGATCTCCAGAGCCCTGATTATCCTCTTATGATTGCGCAGGTCGACTTTTGAATAATGGTCGGGATCGAGGACCTTAAGCGCGATCCTCAGGCTGCTGATCCCATTTTCGAGGTACATCCTGTTGTATTTTTCACGTATTGCCGGATCCACATCTGGAATGTCATCAATGCCTTTGCAGACGGCATCTATATACATTGCCGAACCACCTGTCATGATTACAATTTTATTCCTGCCGAACAGCTCAGGGAGAAGCTTCAGCACGTCCCGTTCGTAGATACTGGCGCTGTAATAATCGTGCACAGACAGAAAACGTATGAAATAATGCTTCACTGCTGAGAGCTGCTCAGGAGAAGGAACAGCTGTTCCGATTTCCATTTCACCGTAGAATTGCCTCGAATCAGCCGAAATTATTTCCGATCCTGTTTTCCTGGCCAGTTCAATGGAAAGATCAGTTTTGCCTACTCCCGTGGGACCAAGCAAAACTATCAGTGTATTTTTCATTATTGTTTCCCGGAAGGATTATTCCTCTTCCTCGTTCACATTGTCGATGTTTTCGAAATCCGGCAGCGTTTCTTCGTCATCACCGGCAAGGAAAAGCTCGTCTGCTTCAGGCACATCCTCATCATCCTCGTCATCAGCTACAACAATGTTGTTGTACAGCTTGCGGTTTGATCCGCTGAAAATAACCTGTTTCGGGGGAAGTCCCTTGGAATTGGTGCAGATGGGATATTCTCTGCCTGATTGCTCTTTTGCTTCCCCTGTATATTCAACAAAAAGGGCTCTTTCATTGAAGAAGTCGAAGATATAAAGCAGCTTCTGGTTTTTCTTGAAAATTATATCATCAAGAACCGCTACCTCCATGGTTGAAGAACCTGTACCCATATCAAAGAGGGTGAATTCCTCTTCCTTCTCCCAGTTGTCAGTCGCCATAAAAAAAGAGGCCATCTGTGATTTGTCAAATTCCAGCTCATCCTGGATTATGTGATGAAAATCCAATAATGTATGGCTTTCAAGAAACTCAAATTCCCTGACAAACGACTCATCCTCATCCGATAAAACTACAAATTTGTATACCATGACATTGATTAATTCAATTGGCGCAATATAATATTTTTTAGATTACAATATTCCGGCTAAATTTTTTTTAAGCAGGAAT
>DATGWQ010000323.1:0-4187 GCA_035299385.1 Bacteroidales bacterium
AGTCCCATGTCGACTATCGAGCCGCCTGAAACGTTCCTGTTATAGTTGTTTATCTGGGCTGCAATAGCATCTGATGATATGCCGTATGATTCAAGAAGATACCTGTTGGTCTCGATAACCACTTCACTTTCCTCTGCACCCGACAGCTTCACATCGGCCACTCCTTCAATTCGTACAAGCTCGTTCCTGATGTAGTTTGCAGCTGTTTTTCTCAGCTCGTCGAGGTTGGTGATGCCCTGGTTCTTCAGGCCAACGATCATCACCGGGTCAGCATTGGGATCATACTGCGAAATCGTGAAATCCTGCAGGTCTGAATTCTGGCTGAATGAATTGAGCTCTTTCTGAAGATCGAGAAACGCTTCATCCATGTCCTTGTTCCAGTCGTACTCCACCGTGATGGTCGCAGAGCCCGCCCTCGAAACTGACGAGACCTGGACTACATCGCTCTGGCGCATTGCAAGGGACTCTATCTGATCGACATAGTTCTTTTCAATTTCTTCGGGTGGCTTCTCGCCTGCTTTAAGCTCGACGTAGATCTTCGGATTGTTCAGGTCAGGAAAAAGGTCGGTTCCGAGCTTTCCGAACGAAATGAACCCAAGGAGGATTATTCCGAGGACAAGCATCAGCACCGTTACAGGGTACCGGACCGCAAATTGGGCTATCCTGAACATCACTTTATGATTTTAACTTTCGACTTGTTGCTGAGTGTTTCGAAACCGCTTGTAACAAGGCGATCGTTCTTCGCAATGCCTCTCGTAACCTCAATATCGGTGAGGTTCTCCAGCCCGGTTTCAATGATCCTCTCGGAAGCGACACCCCTGTCGACAACAAACACTGTTTTCCCCCTCTGCCTTGAGAGGATTACATTTTTCGGGATCACGATTACAGAGTCCTTCTTATCCGTGACAATATCCGCCTTGACGAACATTCCGGGACGTAGCAGAAGCTCAGGGTTATTGATAGTTATATTCCCCTTGAATGTCCTTGTGTCAGCATCGATTGCAGGAGAGATCTGGGTTATCCTGCCGGGCATCGTATCCTCAGGCAGCGTATAGTTTGTAAGTTTCACAAGTTGTCCGGGCCTGATGGTCGATATGTACTTTTCAGGAAGTTGCACATCCATGTACATCACCTGGTAGTCCATAATCTTGGCTATTGTCAGTCCAGTTTCGATTTGGGTCCCATGAGTAAAGTAGGGGAGGTCGACTATGACTCCGTCGATCGGGGAGATGATCCTTGTCTTTTCAAGCTGCAGCTGCGAATTTTCGACAGTTGTTTTTGCGTTTTCGTAGTTGATCCCGGCGGTCTTGAGCTCCCGCAGGGTAACACCGCCTTTTTCATACAGGGATTCCTGCTTCCGGAGCTCGGTTTCGGAAAGCTCGAGGTTCAGCTTGTTTGTCTCAAGCTTGAGTGAATTAACATACTCCTTGTCTTCAAGACGTGCGATCAGCTCACCCTGTTTGATCCTGTCGCCCAGTTGCCAGGGCCTTCCTGTCCTGGGGTTATTCTCAAGATAATAGAGAGCTGTTATTTTCGACTTGAGAGTGATATCACCCTTAGGGAAAGCAGTCCCTGTAGTATTTATGAATTCTTCAATAGATTTAAGCTTTATGTCCTCTACCGTAACGGGGATTTCTATATCTGCATTGAGGTTCTGATCCTGGTTCCTGCAGGCTGCGGCTGCCATCAGCACGCTGGCAATGATCGGGAGAAACTTTTTCATGATAAATGTGTTTGGGTCAATATTGTTAAAAAGTCGTATTCTGGATTGAAGTTACAGGTGTCACTGATTGCTTCTTTTCGAAATCATACAGTGTCTGGATCTTTAGGTTGAGAAGTTCCAGCTTATATGAAATAAGTGAATTGGTATAGCTCAGCTGCTTTTCGGAAAGCTGGTTCTGAACAAGGTTGAGATCCATACCTGTAAGATCGCCATTCTTGTATTTCTCGAGATTCAGATCATATGTAAGCTGTGCGTTTGTGACTGACTTCTTTGCAATCTCAATCTGGTTCTGAAGATTCAGCAGATTCCTGTACACCTTCCTGATGCTCAGGATAATATTATTCTTTTCCTCTTCCAGGTTGATATTTGCCGTTTTGATATTTGCCTCCGTGGCCTTTATGCGTGATTTTTTTTCACCCCAGTCCCACAGCGGAATAGTTAGGGACAATTCGACTGTCTCGTTATCTGTAGCGTTCGAATACACATCCTGGAATTTTTCATTGTCACCGAAGAGTCCAAGCGAAAGCTCGAGATTTCCCTTGAATTCATTGAGCGCTTTGGTCTGGATAAGATCGAACTGCGTCGATTCAATGCTTATCTCCCTTTGTCTCAGCTCCATCCTGTTGGACAGGCCCTGGTCGATTGCAAAAGCAATATCGACCGATACAGTATCCACACTGATGTCAGGCAGAACGATCAGGTCGTCATAGAGGCTCATCCCGATGAGGAG
Source organism: Bacteroidales bacterium (assembly GCA_035299385.1). Classification (GTDB taxonomy): domain Bacteria; phylum Bacteroidota; class Bacteroidia; order Bacteroidales; family VadinHA17; genus LD21. The sequence goes on from DATGWQ010000323.1 coordinate 2,454, forward strand.
CTTGAAATCATCCTTGGCATTCTCGAGCGTGACAACCTTGTTTTCGTAATCTGACTTTGTTGTTGCCAGGTTCAGTTCAGCCTGGAACATTTCCTCACGGGGAGATATGCCAGCATCAACCTTGTTCTTTGACACACCATAGCTTTGCTGCATGTTCTCGAAAGCCTGCCTTGCGATATCGAGGCTTTGCTGCTGCTGATACACGTAATAGAATGCCTGTGCAACCTGCCTCTCAAGAGCAAGGAGCTGAATCGCGTAATCGAGGCGAGAATTTTCAAGAGCAAGCTGCAGCTCTTTCAAAGTCAGTTTGGTCCGGTTATAGGTAAACAGGGGTTGATTGAGGCTCACTCCAAGGTTGTTGCTGAAACCTTTTGAGCTGGAATTCTGAAATTCACTGTATGAGTCATAATACCCGAACCTGTTGTTAAGCGTTATTCGTGCATCGGTCAGCAATATCGGCTGTGAAATTGTGAAGTTGCCGAAGCTCTGCGTGGTTGTCCTTGAATTCCATTTTGATATCAGTTCATTGAATTCGCGATTATGCGTATAACTTATGGGATTCAGTGTGAGTGACAAATTGGATTTCAATGCGGCATTCTGGGCATTGAGGTTCTCCTGGCTTCTGATAAGGTTCAGTCTTGTTCTTTGCATTGAGGGACTGTTCTCCGCTGCAACAGACAGGGATTGCTCAAGTGTGAGCCCCTGCTGGGCGGAAAGGTCAGTGATGCTGCTCATGACAAGTAGTCCGCTGAGGGTCAGTTTCATGAAGCTTAAAAAAGATGATCTCATTTTAAAATCAATTATTATTCAAAAAATTCTCGTTTTATAACCACCCCTGCCCCCTCCAGGGAGGGGAATCCCTGCGCATAGTCCAGTTCTTTACGCTTTACGCTTTACGCTCAACGCCCTCCTCACTCCTCACTCCTCACACCTGACACCTGACACCTGACACCTGACACCTGACACCTGACACCTGACACCTGACACCTGACACCTCATTCCTGCCTCACCCACTTCACCGCATCAGCGATCACAACCCTGCCCTGCGACTTATTTGTCATCTCGACCTTTGCAGAATCGGATGAGAAATAAAACCTGCCCAGGTTGCTCCATCCTCCGTCGGCATTCTCATAATCCACGGTTATTTCATCCACTCCCTGGTCGTGATATATCTTGTAGTGCATGTCTTTGTAAGGATTGTCCCCCTGGCGCGGACCCTCAGGATCAGATCCGCCTCTTCTTACCATCATCCTGTCTATTGTTTTCCCAATGTAGCAATAGACATCATAATAACCCGGCTTTGAAATTGCAGCGGTCCATCTTACGGATTTGTCGCCTGTGCCCGAACGTGTGTAAACCGACGAAAGAATGTACTTGCCGTAATATGACGACTGTATAACCGGTTGCCAGTACTCGGGAACACCCCAGACTCTTACGGATTCATAGGTCAGCCCTTCGGAACCATGGATACCCAGTATCTTTCTCAGGGGGCTTGCCGCCGACCGTGCACCGGCATTGAATCCGGGGTCTTCGTTATCTACTATTATTTCCGCAGGATCAGTAAGAACCGGCAATGTTGCCAGGTTCTCTTCACCTTCAAATGGAACAACAGTCCCTTTTGACTTAATAATTTCATCGACAGGAATAGTGATCTGCCCGGGTATATTCTTTGAGAAAAGGGTATTTATCATCATTGCCCTGGGCTGGAAATCGAGAAGTATGCCTATCCTCTTT
>DATGWQ010000324.1:0-16162 GCA_035299385.1 Bacteroidales bacterium
TCGCAAGCGCGTCCGGGGCCCTGATGCTGTTACTCTATTTCGTAGCTTACCCTCCTATCCCGGGCTTTACGATCAGTGTTCCCGTGGAAGGAAGCTATCTATGGGTCAATAAAACTTTCATTGAATTCTTTGTCCTGCTTGCTTACATGTTTATTCCCGGGGAAAGTCAATATTCGCTTACAAGGCTCTACAAACGCTGGAAAGACGAGAAAGCACATCGTCCTGTTCCCATAGCGAACAGCGAAAGCAGGCGTGAAGCCATAAGGGATCTGATCTCCATCCCGGCTCTTGGCATGTTCGCTTATGCACTTTACAGGAAAAGGAAATGGGACAGCTTCGAAGAGAAACTCCTGAATGTGGAAGGAATCGATGCAAACTCCGGAGCCACCCTGCTCAAATTCAATTACTCCACCTTAAAGGATCTGAAAGGCACAGTTCCAAAAGGGATCATCCGCTATGCTGACAAGAACGGCAACCAGGCCGAATTTGAACTCAGCAGGGTTGTGATGGGAGGCAATCTTATTGGCGGATGGGCCCATGCACGCGATCTTATCTATGTTTCGAAGCTGGTAAAAACATACCACACTGATGAAAAAGTGATGCAGACTCTTGCCCTGGCTGAACAATGCGGCATGAATGCCCTTATAACCAATCCACAGCTCGGCAGGATCTTTCAGAAATACAAACATGAATTCAGGGGTAAGATGAAGCTGATCTCTGATTGTGGTATTTCACTGGATTTCCAAAAAGGCATCGCCATGTCACTTGCAGTTGATGCGGATGCGCTTTATTGCCAGGGGGAAATAACAGACCGCTGGACGGATGCAAACTGGAATGACAAACAGGGCAGGACTCTTGAACAAAGGATGGAGCTCCTGAGAAAAGGCATCGAAGAGATAAGAAGTCATGGCAAACCGGCAGGAATAGGCGCGCACAAGATAGAAGCCGTGAAAAAATGCGTGGAGTATGGCATACACCCCGATTTCTGGGTAAAAACCTGCCATAATCACGATTACTGGTCGGCTCATTCAGGTGAGGGATGGAAAGATAACATCTTTGACTATGATCCTGAAGAGACAATAAGATTCATGGGCACGCTTAAGGAACCATGGATTGCTTTCAAGATAATGGCTGCAGGAGCCATTACACCCGAGAAGGGACTTCATTATGCATTTAACAATGGTGCAGATTTTGTCTGCATGGGAATGTACGATTTCCAGATTGTGGAAGATGTGAATATTGCACTCGATACTCTGCAGAAGATTACAGACAGGGCAAGACCCTGGATCGGGTGAGTTCTCAAAACATTCCTTCATGGATTTTTGTTTATGTCATTACAGCAGTTGAATACTCAGCTCTGTTAAGATCAACAAACCATATCCATGAAGCAGACACTGATCCTTTTCATCATTGTTAATGTAATTCCGTTGCCAGGATTCTCCCAGTTATGGCGCACCCGCAGGATTGAACTTACAGGTGCAATCGGCACAACGCATTTTTTCAGTGATATTGGCAGGTACTCCCCGGGCGAGAACCCGATTGGCATTCGGGATCTGTCGATTGCCAATCTCGGTATCAACGTAATGGCAGACGCCAGGTACCGCATAAATCGCAAATTCACTGTCCGCACCAATCTTGCCGGAGGTTATCTGCATGCAAGCGATATTCACGGTTCCAGGGCAGGAAGGGATTTTGAAGCGCTCACCCGCTTTTTTCAGCCTGCACTGATCGGAGAATATTACATTCTCAATAACGGGCACGGCAATTCATTTCTTTTCCTGACCAATAAAAGATCAACCCGCAGTCCGTTTACCAGCTTCCTCGATATTTATGCCTTTGCAGGTATAGGAGGAGTTTTATGGGATGTAACTCCTAATCCCCCGCTTGCTCTGCACATTACTAATACCCGGGGATTTACGGCTGTAATACCTTTGGGTGTCGGCGTCAGCAAAAATTTCTCAGGGGACTTTAAGGGAGGGTTCGAAGTTGGCGGCAGGTATGCGTTGAAAGACAATATTGACAGTTATGTGTCAGCATCTGACAAGGATTCCTTTTACTTCCTTAACGCAACATTCACGTGGAAAATTAAGACCATCAGGTTTCCATCATTTTAGGTGCTGGGTCTTGGGTGCTAGGTGCTGGGTACTGGGTGCTGGGTGCTGGGTACTGGGTGCTGGTTAGTTTGTATGGATTAATTAATTTTATACAAACTAATATTCTCGCTGTATGTCAGGTTATAAAGATTTGGAAATTTACACGAAAGCTTATGAGCTTTCAATAATGGTCCACAGAGAATCCCTTAAACTACCTCAATTTGAATTGTATGAACAGGGAAGTCAGATCAGAAGATCATCTAAAAGTATAAAGGATACAATTGTCGAGGGATATGGCCGAAGAAGATACAAAGCAGAATATATCAAGTTTCTTACTTATTCAATAGCCTCATGTGACGAAACTATAAACCATATAATAACAATCAAGGAACTTTATCCTGACCTTACCGCTTTCATTGATCTCGAAAAAGATTATGAAATATTAGGAAGGATGATTAACAATTATCTTCAATATGTCGAATCTAGCTGGAATAACTGAGTCGACCCAGCACCAAGCACATAGAACCCAGCACCGAAGATTAGAACCTATATCCTTATAAAAATCTCCGAACTCCGTAATCTACCCAGCACCAAGCACCCAGAACCGAGCACCAAGATTAAAACCTTTATCCTTATAAAAATCTTCGAATCTCCGCAATCTACCCAGCACCAAGCACCTTGCACCCAGCACCTATACTTTTCTCAGGAATGCCCGTGGTATCTTTAAAATCAGATTCTGGTCAAGCTTATCGATCCTCACAACAACCCTGTTGTTATTGCCGATTTTGATAAGCTCGCCGGTCAAACCAATCAGGGAGCCGTTTACAACTTCAACATTATCGCCGGCTGCAAATTTCTCAGAGGTAACCTCCACTTCGGCATCACTGTTTATTATCAGGCGAAGATTATCTATCTGCTTTTGCGGAATTGACACAGGCTGTCCTTCAAAGGAAATGAATTTGACAACACCCGATGTCTTGTAAATGACAGGAAAGGATTTATAATTGGTTTTTACGAAGACATACGATGAAAGCAGGGGTTTTTCGACAAGCTTTTTCCTGTCACTCCAGATACGAATCGTCTTCTGTAAAGGAAGAAATGTTTCTATATTGACTTCAACCAGTCGCTGGTAAACAAGTTTTTCAGCTCGTGGCTTTGTATAAAGTGCATACCATTTTTCCTCTTCCACACCCTTTTTCACCCTGTTAACCTCGTTAACGTCCCTGGAAATTCCGTTTACCTGAAGCGGCATGTCTTTTATTTTAATAACGGCACAAAGATAGGATATTATGTATAATTTTTAAAGAATAATAGGGGGGCCTGGGTTCTGGGTTCTGGGTTCTGGGTCCTGGGTCCTGGGTGCTGGGTTCTGGGTGCCGGGTCGATTTCACTGGTCCATAAATCTCTTTGTCTCTAACTCCCTCAATACCTTAGTCCGTTATGGCCGTTGATTTAAAAAAATTATATTTGCTCGTTGATAATCCTGATCACCCTGAAAAAGATTCTGTTTATATTACTTCTGATGATAACATGTAAAGAGCTGTTCTCTCAGTATGTTCCTCAGCCTGTAAATAACAAAGGTATTTATGATTTTCTTGATGAGCTGGCCAATGATAAAATTATCCTCATCAATTCCGCGGTAAAACCTTATTCAAGGCTTTTCATTGCAAATCGTCTCAGGGAAGCTGATCAACAAAGGGAAAGGCTGAATCCCAGGCAGCAGAAAGAGCTCGATTTCTATCTACTGGACTTTGGCAAGGAACTGAACCCGGGAAAAGACTGGAAGAGACGGCGGGATCTTTTCTACTATAAAGATTCTGTATTCTCGTTAACGATTAACCCTATTGCCGGAGGTGAAGCCTTTATAAACTTATCCGGGAAGGCAACATACTGGCGAAACGGTGTCGAAGCCAGGGCTTATGTGAACAGCTGGGGCTTCTATGCCTCGCTGCGGGACAATCACGAAAAACCGCTTCTTGCTGGTCCTGAATATCTGACTCAAAGAGAAGGAGGACATATTAAAAATGGAACTGACTGGAGCGATATGCAGGGTGGTGTGACCTATTCGTGGAATTGGGGAAATGCAGGGCTTGTTAAAGACAGGCTCCAATGGGGAAATAATTATAACGGCTCGAATATTTTCAGCGGCAATAATCCGACGATTTTCCATCTAAGGCTTCAAATCAATCCCGTGAAATGGTTTTCTTTCAACTATTTTCACGGTTGGCTTAATTCTATGGTCGTCGACAGTGCGGATTCTTACTGGATAAATAATTCCTACGGACCTGTTTACAGGAAAACATATCACAAGAAGTTCATTGCTGCAAACATGTTCACTATCGTACCAATGAAGCAACTCAATATTTCGGCAGGTAACAGTATTGTTTACAGTGATGAAAACATTAACCCCGCATATCTGATACCGTTATTCTTTTACAAATCTGTGGATCATTCACTTACCTCTGGAATTGATAATATGAATTCACAGATGTACTTCGACGTAAGCTCGAGGCAGATCAGGCATCTTCATCTTTACGGTACATTGTTTGTAGACGAGCTTTCCGTTTCAAGGTTCACGAAAAAAGATGAATGGAACTTCTTCAGTTGGAAAGCCGGCGGGAGGCTGACAGATCTGCCCCTGCAGAACCTTTCCATAACTGCTGAGTTCACCTATACTTACCCGCTCACGTTCAGGCATCATGTACCAACCCTGACATTTGAGACACAGGGCTATAATCTTGGCCATTATCTCAGGGACAATTCCAGGGAATGGTTCATCTCGGCCGGGTACAAACCATTCAGAACACTGGAGCTGTCACTGTTTTATCTGGATGCCATGAGAGGTCCTGATTACACGGCAATTGGCGGAAGCAGGCTGGGGAATCCTCCGCTTGAAAGCATTTCCTGGAGATACAGGACTATTGGTTTCAAAGGCAGCATGCAGGTAATTAATGACCTTTATACCTGGCTTTCACTGTCTCAAAGTGAACAAAGCGGTGAGGAAAAGTGGACTCCCTATTACTTCAGAGGCACAAGAAATACACTGAATCTGGGAGTTACGGTGGGGTTCTGACCCCCTGTACCAATAAAGGGGGATCTAATTTCACCCCCTGCCCCCTAAAGGGGGTTTAATTCCGAAATGAACTTAATTTTACCTGTACTTAATGAAATTCTTTCTGAATAGTAGAAATGACCTGATCAATATTGTTAAATACATCATAGTTTGAAAACCGGATTACTTTTATTCCCAATTTTTCTAATAAAGAAGTCCGATTAGTATCTTTTTCAGGATTGTCATCAATATCATGAATCGGACCATCCAGCTCAATAGCTAATTTGTATTCGTGGCAATAAAAATCAATGATAAACATGCCAGCAGGATGTTGTCTTCTGAATTTTGCTTTAAAGATTTCCCTGTTCTTCAATTTAGTCCAAAGAATAAGTTCAGCCTCGGTCATATTTTGTCTCATTGATCTTGCTAATGCAAAGATTTTTGGACTGGCTCCATAGAACATCTGTTTGGTATCAGTATATCCGGCCATTTTTGAAATGCAGCTTACCAAATATATAAAATATTGTTCTATTTACAATTAGACCCCCTTTAGGGGGCAGGGGGTGTTCTGCTGCAATCAGACTTCCTTTACTGCATGTGCAACTTTCTTTCTGAATTTCTTGTCATTATCCTGAATTTTTTATTTAATTAGAGGGGCCCAAACTAACCTGACATTTTAATGGAAACACGCCGTTTTCGGGTTATCACCGTTCTGGCTGATATTTTGATATTAGCGGTGTCGTTTCTTATAATGGTCTGGTACAAACCGGCCAGTCTCAGATCTGTTCTTCCTTCTCATGCCACTTTTTTCCTTGCCCTTGTCCTGATGTGGCTCATCGTCTCTCTTGTCAACGGGAAGATGCACCGTGGCAAGATTATCAACTATTCATCCCTTTTCAGCAGGGTAATGACCAGCAACATTATTGCCATCTCAATAACTGCTCTTGTAATGTACTCCCTCAGGGACTACTCCTATTCAAGGACTGTTGTCCTGGGTACAGCTATCCTTGCCACTTTCCTTGAGCTCGTCACCGGCGCGACCTACATCGCATATAAAAAAGCCAAATTGCAGGATTATGAGGATTTTGAAAAATACAGATCATACAAAAAACCATCCGAATACGATCTTGTAAACGGAACAAACGGCAATGGAAATGGTCACGGGCCACACCAGCCTGCAAACGTTCACCCTTCCATATCAATTGCCATTGAGAAGGAGTGCGGTGCCGAGATGGCAAAAAAAATACTTGGTATGACATCGAGGAACCTTGATGAGCATACCGCAGTGCTCTCAACAACTACAATTTTTAATATAACAGGTTTGATATATGACGATTATGATAACATTATTAATCTTCATAAAATCAATGATATCAAAAAGCTTGATGAGTTCCTTGATGCAGTGAACATCAAGCTCAAACCCAAAGGCTATTTCTTTTGCTGCGTCGAGACAAAGGACCAGCGCAAGAAAAGAATACTGAAGAAATTCCCTCCGGTCATAAACTATTTTTTGTACAGTATTGATTTCCTAGTAAAACGTGTATTCCCTAAATTCAGGCTTACCAGGGGAATGTATTTTTTTCTTACCAGGGGTGAAAATGCAGTACTGTCAAGGGCTGAGGCGCTGGGCAGATTGTCAAGATCAGGATTTAAGATAAGACAGGAATCGTTCATCGGAAGCCTATTATGCATCGAGGCCATAAAAGTTGCAGGACCGATAGCCAAGAACGGCATCAATCACGGTCCTCTTATTGCGTTGCCAAGGGTAGGCAGGGAAGGGAAAATCATCAAAGTATACAAGATGCGAACAATGCATCCATACTCGGAATACATCCAGGACTATGTTTACAGGTTGCACGATCTCCAGGACGGAGGCAAGTTCAAAAACGATTTTCGAATTACATCGTGGGGAGCAGTTTGCAGGAAAGTATGGATCGATGAGCTGCCTATGCTCATTAACCTGCTGAAGGGGGAGATGAAGCTTTTTGGGGTGAGGCCGCTGAGCAGGCAGTATTTTGAACTTTACAGGCCTGAAGTGAGGGAAAGAAGGATCAAATACAAACCGGGACTGGTTCCTCCTTTTTATGCTGACATGCCGGGCGATCTTGATGCAATCCAGGCTTCAGAGATCAGGTATCTTGATGCGTACGATAAGCATCCGGTGCTCACCGATACTAGATACCTCGTGAAATCGATCTGGAATATACTGTTCCGGAAAGCGAGATCGAACTAGGTACTGGGTACTGGGTACTGGGTAGTGAGCAAAATACCTGGTAAACTACCAAGCACCAAGAACCTAGCACTCACTTTACAATCTACCCAGCACCCAGGACCCAGCATCCAGTGTCTTCCATTATTTTGACTAACTTTGTCGCAATCAAATCTAATTTATCACTATGTTCTCAGGTATCGTCGAAGAAGCAGCTCCTGTTGTTAAGCTCGAAAGAGAGCTGGATAATCTTCATATTACCATTAAATGCTCTTTCGTGAACGAACTTAAGATCGATCAGAGCATATCGCACAATGGTGTCTGCCTTACGGTAGTTAAAAAGATCGATGACACATATACAGTAACGGCAATCAGGGAAACTCTCGAAAAAAGCAATCTTGGCCTGCTGAAAGTTGGTGATAAGGTCAATCTTGAGAGGAGCATGAAGCTTGAAGGAAGACTCGATGGGCATATGGTGCAGGGGCACGTGGATCAGACCGCTGTCTGCACCGATGTGAAAGAAGCAGGGGGAAGCTGGTATTACACCTTTGAATATGAACCTTCTTCCGGGGATTACATAACCGTGGAGAAGGGCTCTGTGTCTGTTAATGGTGTTAGCCTTACCGTAGTGAATTCACAGCCGAAATCGTTCCAGGTTGCCATTATACCATTTACACATGAGGTTACCAATTTTCATCAGATAAAAAAGGGGACAGTAGTGAACCTGGAATTCGATATACTGGGAAAATACATTGCAAAAATAGTTCGACAAGTACTTTCAAAATAGCTAAAGTTACACAGAGGACCACAGAGAACCACAGAGGACCACGGAGAATTATTTTCTCTGTGAAGGCTCTGTGCTTCTCTGTGCAACTCTGTGTAACTATTTCTTTCTGATTTTCTTTTTTTCGATAGAAAGTCCTTCTTTCTTCCAGGCAGTTATTCCGCCATCGAGGCTGTATACATGCACGAATCCCCTGTCTGCAAAGCGTTGTCCCACCCTCTTGCTTCTGAACCCGGATGTGCAGTAAAGAAACAGGTGACTCGTTTTCTCGATCGTGTCTGCCGCAAACTCAAGATTACCTGATGCAGGGATATTTAAAGCCCCTTTGATTCTTGATTTCTTATACTCGAAAAACTCCCGCACATCAATAAGCTTCGGATTGCTTACGATTTTCATCTCTTCTCTGAATTCTGCCGGTTTCAAAAGAACTACTTTGACCGAATCAGTATTCTGTGCACTAAGCAAAAAAGACGAAAGCAGGAATATTATTATAAGAATCAAGTTTTTCATGTGTACAATATTAAGAATTTACCACGGATTGCACGGGTATGCACGGATCTTTTACAGGAGTGCCCGAAGGCGAGGGGGTAATAAAAAAGCCGTCTTTAGGACGGCTTTTTTTAGATTTTTAGTAGTCTATTTCTGTTTCATTTTGGCATCCATGCAGAGGGTAGCATGAGGTACTGCCCTGAGTCTTTCCTTTGAAATCAGGTTACCTGTTTCACGGCATATGCCGTAGGTCTTGTTCTCTATCCTGATAAGGGCTGCCTGGAGGTGCTGTATGAACTTGAGCTGCCGCTGAGCAAGCCTTCCGGCCTCTTCTTTCGACAGGGTAGTGGCACCTTCTTCGAGAACCTTGAATGTGGGAGATGTATCCATTGTGTCGTTACTCTCTTCATGAGTTATACTGGATTTGAGAATCTCATAGTCTTTCTTCGCTTTATCCAGCTTTGAGAGGATAATCTCCCTGAATTCCTCAAGCTCCGCATCCGAATACCTAGTCTTGTCCGCCATAATCCTGAGTGTGTTTAGTTGTATAGCAAATGTACCAAAATTATATTAATTAAAAAATAACAACGGTTTTGCAGTTAAAATGTTTAGTCGAAAACGAAGGCCCAAATATACAAGGTTTTATGAGATTTTCAGCAGTATTGTTCGAAAATGAAATTTTAGCCTCAGCTACTTTCTTCCTTATCCCAGGTCAGCTTCTTCCCGAAACCAAGTCTGTTATCGGTCATTTTAATGTGATCAGGGATAATCTTCCACAATCGGGTATTCATCAGGGCAGCTACCGGGAATCTCCTGATATAGGCATTTTTAGCCCTGCTCAGATCTTCCGCAGCAACCTCCTTTACAACTCCTGTGAATTGTATTCCCCTGATCATCCCTATGATCAGAGTCTCCAGTACGACAGAACCGGATACCCTCGGATTGCTTATAAATTCCCGTCCATGCCTGGTATCTGAATCTGTTGTGAATATGATCGTATTTTCTTCTTCCATGTACACATAAAAGCAGTTTGCGCACCAGGGGACATTATTCTCGCTGGTTGCCAGAGTAAGGACGTGGTGTTTCCTGAAAAACCTTACAATCCTGACGTCAATCATTGTTCTGCCACCTGTATGCGTTTTGACTAAAACCGGCAAGATCAATGATCCTGTCGACAACGGTGCTGACAAGATCGTCAATTGATACTGGTTTACTGTAGAATGAAGGGGATGCCGGACAAATTATTGCCCCTGCCAGGGCCAGCTTCCTCAGATTTTCAAGGTGTATCAGGCTGTATGGTGTTTCCCTTGGAACCAGTATCAATCTTCTCCGCTCCTTCAGCATGACATCCGCTGTACGGGCTATCAGGTCATCAGATGTTCCGTTGGCAATACGACCGGCTATTCCCATCGAAGCGGGACATATGATCATCGTATCATGCTGTGATGATCCCGAGGCGAATGGCGCATAATAAGTATTGTTATCATATTCTTTAACAAGTCCGTCCGGAGTAAATTTCCCTCCAATCTCATCCATCCATATATCCCTGCCTGTCAGGGAAAGCACGACGGAAATTTCTTCAGGAGGTGAATCGATCTTCTGAAGTTTTTCAATAAGAGTGCGCGCATATATTGATCCGCTTGCTCCTGTTATTGCTAAAACTATTTTCCTCTTTCCTTTCATGACTGGTTCTTTACATTTGTAACAAGATACTCTGTCAGGATTCTCACCCCCTCTCCGGCTTTCTTCCTGATAAGCTGAACATTCCTGGTCTCAGGCAAAGGAACATTAGCAGGATCAATAACATAGATCGGGGACCTGCCGGGGACGTAGTTTATAAGGCCTGCTGCCGGGTAAACATTTAAAGAGGTCCCTATCACGACAAAAATGTCAGCCTTTGAAGTTATGGTAATTGCCTCCTCCATATTGGGGACTTCTTCTCCAAACCAGACAACATGAGGCCTGAGCTGGCTTCCGAGATCACAGAAATCACCCGGATTTATGTCCTTGTACCCGATATTATAGATCAGGGAGGGGTCTTCACTGCTCCGGGCTTTGGTCAATTCACCGTGGAGGTGAAGTATGTTGGTGCTTCCTGCCCTCTCGTGCAGGTTATCTATATTCTGTGTTATTATGTCAATTTCGAAATGATTTTCGAGGAAAGCCAGTCCTGTATGCGCTTTATTAGGCTTCGCTTCCTTAAGCTGTCGCCTGCGCTCATTGTAAAAGCGAAGCACGAGGTCGCGGTTGTTGTACCAGGCTTCAGGTGTCGCCACATCAGCAATATCATATTCTTCCCACAACCCTCCGGAATCCCTGAAAGTCTTTATACCGCTTTCGGAACTGATCCCGGCGCCGGTAAGAACAACCAGATGTTTCATAACGGAATAAAATGATGTAAATACAAATATAGCGGATTTGAATGGTCAATGGACCTTTTTTTATGCAACCAGGGCGCAAAGGCACCAATGTTCGCTTCAAGATTTATACATATACCTAACATTCTGAAATCATTATGGTTTTAATCCACCCCAGCCCCCTCCGGGGAGGGGAATTCTCACCTGCATGCCAATGCATCCTCAACTCTAAATACTCTAGTCACTCCAGTCACTCTAGTCACTTTTTTTGACCCACCCCTGCCCCCTCCGGGGAGGGGAATTCTCCCCTGCATGCCAATGCATCCTCAACTCTGAATACTCTAGTCACTCTAGTCACTCTAGTCACTTTTTTTGACCCTACCCTGCCCCCTCCGGGGAGGGGGATTCTCCCATGCATGCCAATGCATCCTCAACTCTAAATACTCTAGTCACTCCAGTCACTCTAGTTACTTTTTTTAACCCACCCCAGCCCCCTCCGGGGAGGGGAATTCTCACCTACGTGCCAAAGCATCCTCAACTCTAATTACTCTAGTCACTCTAGTCACTCTAGTCACTTTTTATTATCTTTGTCAGAATTTTTTTGAACCGGAATTTTTATTTAACAAGCTGATATAATGCAACAAAGGTTTCCAGAATATAAGGGTCTTGATCTCTCGAAAGTCAATAAGGAGATGCTTAAGACCTGGGATGATAATAATACTTTCAACAGAAGCATTCGTGAGGTTGACGGAAAAGGCGAATTTATTTTCTATGAAGGGCCGCCCTCAGCCAACGGTATTCCGGGCATTCATCACGTTATGGCAAGGACGATCAAAGATGCTATCTGCCGCTTCAAGACCCAGTGCGGATATGAAGTAAAGAGAAAAGCAGGATGGGATACACATGGCCTGCCGGTTGAACTTCAGGTTGAAAAGGCTCTGGGAATCACAAAGGAAGACATTGGCTCAAAAATCTCTATAGTCGATTTCAATAAGGCATGCCGCACAGATGTAATGAAGTATACCGACCTGTGGGAGGAGCTTACCCGCAAGATGGGATACTGGGTGAATATGGATCACCCGTATGTAACCTACGACAACAGGTATATCGAAACTCTATGGTGGCTGCTCAAACAGTTGTATCAGGGCGGATACCTTTACCAGGGATATACCATTCAGCCATATTCGCCTGCAGCAGGTACAGGCCTCAGCTCGCACGAGCTTAACCTTCCCGGCTGCTACCGCGATGTTAAGGATACTACCTGTATCGCAATGTTCAAAGTGATCAGGGACAGTAAATCGGAATTCCTCTTCACCGGTACGGATACAAAGGATGTTCACATAATGGCATGGACGACCACGCCGTGGACACTTCCTTCAAACACCGCCCTTGCAGTGGGTGCCGACATTACATATATAAAGGTAAGAAGCTTCAATCCATATACAGGTGATCCCATAACAGTTGTGATTGCAAAGGATCTGCTGCATGCAATGTTTCCTGAAGCAGGCGGCTCTGATCTTGCCGGCTACAAGCCTGGTGACAAAAAGCTGCCTTCGGTTGTCAGAGATGAATTCCGCGGGAAAAAGCTGGAAGGAATAAATTACGAACAGCTGATAGGCTGGGTGAGGCCTGCAGAAGGCGCCTTCAAGGTGCTGACAGGTGATTTTGTCACAACGGAAGACGGTACGGGAATAGTTCATATTGCCCCTACTTTCGGAGCTGACGACTATCGCATTGCAAGGGAATACAGTATTCCTCCGATGATCCTTAAACGGAAAGATGGCACATGGGGACCCATGGTCGATAAACGGGGATATTTTGTACCGGTAAAAGATCTGGATGAATCTTTCATAAAAACAAACGTAAAAGAAAGCTATTCGGCTTTTGCAGCCCGTCCGGTCAAGAATGAATATGATTCTTCGATAGCCCCTGATGCTGATACCCTGGATGTTGACATCGCAGTCATGCTGAAGCAGCAGGGTAAGGTATTCAGGATCGAAAAGCAGGTTCACAGCTACCCGCACTGCTGGAGAACTGACAAGCCCGTTCTTTATTATCCGCTCGATGCCTGGTTCATCCGCACAACGGCATTCCGCGAAAGAATGATCGAGCTGAACAACACCATAAACTGGAAACCGCAGTCAACGGGTACAGGAAGATTCGGAAAATGGCTCGAGAACCTTGTCGACTGGAACCTCTCACGTTCACGCTTCTGGGGCACTCCCCTTCCGATCTGGATAACTCCCGACAGGAAAGAGGAAAAATGCATCGGCTCGGCAGCTGAGCTTAAGGCGGAAATTGAAAAATCAATCAGGGCCGGTTTCATGAAAGTGAATCCCCTGAAAGACTTTGTTGAAGGCGACAACTCCCAGGAAAACTATAATAAGTTTGACCTGCACCGTCCCTTTGTCGATGATATAATACTGGTAAGCGACAGTGGGCAGAAGATGCTGCGTGAACCGGATCTTATCGATGTGTGGTTTGATTCAGGAGCAATGCCTTATGCACAGGTGCATTACCCTTTCGAGAACAAGGACAATTTCGGCCAGATGTTCCCGGCAGATTATATTGCAGAAGGCGTCGACCAGACAAGAGGATGGTTCTTCACGCTTCATGCAATAGCAACGATGATCTCCGATTCTGTTGCCTTTAAGAACATTATTTCAAATGGTCTTGTGCTCGACAAGAACGGGAACAAGATGTCAAAACGCCTCAACAATGCCGTCGACCCGTTCTCGACAATTGAGGAATCAGGATCCGATCCCCTGAGGTGGTACATGCTCACAAATGCCCAGCCCTGGGATAATCTCAAGTTCGACATGTCGGGTCTCGACGAGGTGAAGCGTAAATTCTTCGGCACCCTGTACAACACGTACTCATTCTTCTCACTTTATGCCAATGTTGATAATTTCAGGTACAAGGAATCGGAAATACCCGTAAGCGAACGGCCTGAGATCGACCGCTGGATAATATCGCTCCTCAATTCACTCATTCGTGAAGTGAAAGGGAGCTATGAAGATTATGACCTGACGAGGGCCGGCAGGGCTATCCAGGATTTTGTTACAGAGAATCTCAGCAACTGGTATGTCCGTCTCAACCGCAAACGTTACTGGGGCGGCGAATACGACAAGGACAAGGTTGCTGCCTACCAGACGCTTTACACCTGTCTCGAGAAGGTCAGCATGCTCGCAGCTCCTATTGCTCCATTCTATATGGACCGACTTTTCACGGACCTGAACAATACAACAGGCAGGTACAAGGAAGATTCAGTGCATCTTGCACTTTTCCCTGACTATGATGAAGCTCTTATCGACAAGGATCTCGAGGAAAGAATGGATATCGCACAGAAGGTGTCTTCAATGATCCTTGGTCTGAGAAGAAAGGTCAGCCTCAGGGTTCGCCAGCCGCTTGCAAAGATCATGCTTCCGGTGCCTGATGAAACTTTCAGGAAAAGATTTGATGCCGTTAAGGACCTCATACTTGCCGAAGTGAATGTTAAGGACGTCGAGTACATTGATGATACGGCATCAATAGTGAAGAAAAAGATCAAGCCGAACTTCAAGACGCTGGGACCCCGTTATGGCAAGCTGATGAAGGATATAAGCAAAGTCATTTCAGAGCTTACAGGACCTGAAATCGCGATGTTTGAAAAGAATGGAGCTTACACGGCCGTCATCAACGGGCAGGATGTTGTTCTTGAGTCATCGGATGTTGAAATTATATCAGAAGATATACCGGGATGGCAGGTCGCCAATGAAGGGAAATTAACTGTGGCTCTCGATGTTACAGTTACTGATGAGCTTCGTTATGAAGGCATAGCCAGGGAATTCATCAACAGGATCCAGAACATCCGCAAGGAAGCGGATTTTGATGTGACCGATAAAATAACTCTTCAGATCGGCGATAATGAATTTATACGTGAAGCAGTGATGAGGCATGCCGGTTATATCGGTTCCCAGACACTGGCCAGCGAAGTGAAGCTCGTCAACGATCTTTCGGGTGATGGTGTGAGGGAAATCGATATAGATGAGGTGATGGTGAGGATAAAGGTCAGCAGGAAGAGTTAACCCCCCTGCCCCCGAGTTAACCCCCCTGCCCCCCTGAAGGGGGGTTAATTCAGAACTTAATAGAATCCAATTACATCCTCAATTATCTCCCCTTCAGGGGAGATGCCGCAAAGCGGCAGAGGGGTTTATTACTTCGCCGATTTTTGCTATCTTTGTGTATGACCATCTTTACACAATGAAACGAATCCTTGTCACCGGCGGCGCCGGGTTCATCGGATCGCACCTGTGCGAAAAGCTGCTTAACATGGGACATGAGGTGATCTGCGTCGACAATTACTTCACCGGGTCAAAGCAGAATATCGTGCACCTTCTCAATAATCCTTATTTTGAGGTGATAAGGCACGATGTCACAATGCCTATTTTCGTGGAATGTGATGAGATCTACAATTTAGCCTGCCCTGCTTCACCGGTGCATTACCAGTACAATGGCATCAAAACAATAAAAACTTCAGTCATGGGTGCCATTTTTATCCTTGGACTTGCAAAAAGGACAAGGTCAAAAGTATTCCAGGCTTCAACAAGTGAGATATACGGCGATCCTCATGTACATCCCCAAACTGAGGAATACTGGGGAAACGTCAATACCCTTGGTCCCCGGGCATGCTATGATGAGGGAAAGAGGTGTGCGGAAACCATTTTCATGAACTACCACAATCAGAATAATGTAAAGATCAAGATAGCAAGGATATTCAACACTTACGGACCCAAGATGAATACGGCTGACGGCCGTGTCGTCTCAAACTTTATTGTCCAGGCTCTCAGGGGTGAAAACATCACGATCTATGGAGATGGTTCCCAGACCAGGAGCTTCCAGTATGTCGACGACCTGCTTGACGGAATGATCAGGCTGATGGATACACCTGATGATTTCACAGGTCCGGTCAACCTTGGAAACCCGGTTGAGTTCACGATCAAATCGCTTGCAGATCTGGTTGTGAGGATGACAGGCTCAAAATCAAAGGTTGTTTATATGCCTCTTCCACAGGATGATCCCAGGCAGCGCAAACCCGATATCAGCCTCGCTAAAAAGGTGCTGGACTGGCAACCGACTATTCCGCTTGAGGAGGGGCTGGAGAAGACGATTGAGTATTTCAGGAAAACATTAAACTAA
>DATGWQ010000325.1:0-13770 GCA_035299385.1 Bacteroidales bacterium
TTTTTGCACTACATCATCGAAGCACTTCTTTCCCTTTTCCGGTGTGGACTTTGAAGGATCCCCGATACCTGTGTCAGACGTTACCTGCGTCCATTTCCTTTCAGCCCAGGCCCATTTTTCATTGAGAGCCTTTATCCTGAATTTTTTTCCTTTTCCTTCACCTGCTTCAGAAAGAGGAAGCACAAGCTCAGGAACAATATACTGCATCATGCTTGTTTCCATTTCATCTGCATGACCGCCACCATTCTCAAAGATGGTGTCATCCACTGCCTGGTACCAGTTGCATCCGCAGATAAGCATCTTCGGGAACCTGAAGCCAAGCTCCCGGATTATCTGCCTGAAATCGTTTCCGCCGTGACCGTTGAGGATGATGAATTTGTAAA
Organism: Bacteroidales bacterium; assembly: GCA_035299385.1. Lineage (GTDB taxonomy): Bacteria > Bacteroidota > Bacteroidia > Bacteroidales > VadinHA17 > LD21. Next base: position 384 of record DATGWQ010000325.1, read on the forward strand.
TTTCATGACGGTTCATGACATCGACAATGTCGTTCAGGATTGCCATCTGGGTGCCCGGATTGAGGTTGATATTGACCCTGATATCGAGCTGTCCGGTGTTAACTCCGAAAGGTATTGCAGGAAGCACAAGCGGTTTCCCGCCTTTGTCCCATGCATACCTTGCAGCCTCGGCTGCGATCTTCTCAGTCATGATGTTGTCGGTCGCATATGGAAGATGATAGTTATGCGCTTCCGTTGCGCCCCAGGGTAGGACAGCGAGGTCAATCTCCTGGTCTTTGATTGTCTTGTAAGTGGCGGTTGCCAGAATGAACGGATCCATGAAATCAGTTTTCCTTAACGGGTTTCGTCAGTTTTTTTATTTCAGCATTCTTTTCTTCTATCTGCTTCTCGAGCGTCTTGATTTTTTCTCCCTGGGCGGTGATCGTCGTATTCAGGTTTATGATCTCGCTCTTCAGCGATTCCACCTGCCTTGAGAGGCTTTCAACCTTTTCGGTCAGCTCTGCCTTGTCCTTTTCCAGACCTTTGATTACAGGCGTGTAGACCGATTTTGCATAAAACCAGGCTGTAACATACCCGATCATCGCTGCAACAAGAACCAGACCGGCCATAAAGATAATGGCCCCTGTTACATTTTGTGCCAGCAGTATAAATAATTGTGTCATGGCTAATTCATTTTAAGTGAAATTTCTGTTCTTCTGTTCTTTGCCCTGCCTTCTGCTGTGATATTGTCACCGGCAGGTTCGTTTTCTCCCCTGGATTCGACAATCATTTTATCAGGCGCAATGCCAGCTTTCTTTATATACTCGCCCACAACGACAGCCCGCTTCATCGCTAGCTCGTTGTTGTAGGCTTCGGTGCCGACCAGGTCGGTATGGCCCGTAACGGAAAGGGTTGAACCGGGATATTTATCAAGCCATCCCTTAAACTCAGCAATTTTGCTGTCAGTCTGCTGGTCATTTTTGAATTTTGCGTCGTTGAATTCAAAATAGACCGAGAGCTTCGCCGGCATCATGGCCCGGATACTTGCCAGGGAATCTGCCGCAGTTGGTTTTGAAGGTGTTTCAGGGACCGGTTCCGGCGCTTTCATCATTGGCAGGAGCTTGTCATTGTAAACCCATGCCGAGAAGACACACCAGATTGCAAGAGCAACAATCCCAGTGATAATGATTCTCATTTTTCTGACTTGTTAAATTAATAATCAGGTTATTAATCATACAAGTTAATAAAAACCGGGGGGATTTCAAAAAATATTTGAAGTGTTACACTGAGAACCACAGAGGGCTACAGGGCAAATCATGTCGTGCTCTGTGCAACTCTGTGCCTCCTTTGTGCAACTCTGTATAACTATTTCTTTATTTTTACTTATTGAAAATTTAAACATGTGAGATCGAAATTCTCTAAACCTGATACCTCTTTTTGGATCTTCACAGCTTCAGTGCTAATCCTCCTCACAGTACCGAAGCTGGTCCGCGACGGCATGTTCCTCGACGGTATGCTCTATACCAGTGTGGCACATAACCTCGGCAATGGAACAGGAACTTTCTGGCAGCCTGTTTTCAGCCCTTTCTGGTCCAATGCCGGGTCGGGGTTCTTCCATGAGCACCCTCCTCTGGCACTGGGCATACAGGCTCTCTTTTTCAAAGTACTGGGTGACAGCATGTATGTCGAAAGGTTTTATATTTTTCTCACGATGACCATCACTGCATTCCTTATCGCAGCTGTATGGAGGATAATATTCAGGGGAAATGAGAGCATCCGCGGAATGGCCTGGCTACCGGTCCTGCTCTGGTTTTTAATACCGACTGTTCCCTGGTCCTATTCCAACAACATGATGGAAAACACCATGGGACTGTTCGCGCTTGCCGGGGTGCTGTTTTCTTTAAGGGGCTGCGAAAAGGAAAAAAACAGCTTCGTTTCATTTGCACTTTCGGGATTATTCATCTTCATGGCTACAATGAGCAAAGGAGTTCCGGGCTTCTTCCCGATTGCCGTACCTTTTATATACTGGCTGATCTTCAGGAAGGGGAATTTTTACAGGCCTGTCCTGCAGACCCTCATTGTCGTGCTGGTGCCTGCAATAGCTTACTTCATCCTTTTCAGAATACCGGAAAGCCGCGAGAGCCTCATGTTTTATGTGAAAGCAAGGCTGCTGCAGAGGATCGACGAATCGCCTACAGTGACAAACAGGCTTTATGTGTTCGGAAGGGTGTTCAGCGAGCTGGCCCCGCTTCTTGCCCTAACGGCGATCGCATTCATACTTTTGAGGCTGAAGAGGAACGAGCTGATGAAAAAAATCAATTACAGGTACGCTGCTTTCTTCTTCCTGGCAGGAGTTGCTGCTTCCGCTCCTCTCGCCCTGACAATGGTTCAGAGGGGATTTTACCTTGTGCCGTCATTCCCTTATTTTGCAATTGCATTTTCAGTCCTTCTTGCTCCTGCTGCCTTTGAAACAAGGAATAAAATATTATCAGGCACGAAAAGCCTTGCCATCCTTAAATATTCAGGATTTGCCCTGATCATCGTCGCACTTATTCTTTCAGTGATCCTACGGAGTGAGCCTGTAAGGGACAAGAAAGTGCTTCATGATGTTCACCTCATAGGACATACCATACCCGGCCGATCGGCAATTACAGTCAGTGACGGGCTTTATGGAGCAAATTATTCTCTCGAGTGCTACTTCATAAGATATTACAATATAGCGCTTCACATCAATGAGCCTGAGAAATACCTTCTCGCTCTCAAGGAAGGAGAGAAACCCGACACTACTGTTTTCAGCAGGGTGAAGCTGGATACGAGGGTTTATGATCTGTACGAGAAGAGATGAGGGTGAAGTTTTAACCCTGCCCTGCCCTATTTTCCTCCACCTACCGGATTTGCCCCCACCGGCTGATCGCTGTAAAGCCCGTTCCTTGAAAGAATGTGGTCGATGTTTGCAAGGCCATAGACAACAACTGCCGTGACAACAGAGGTTTGATTCTGGTACTCGGGGATGCTTTTGTCGTAGGTATCCCTTTCAGTATGCCATATCTCGTTATAATCAAAGTTGTAGCCTTTCGTATCCGCTGTTGCGAAAGACAGTGTCGGCACACCATTCATGGCAAAATAAGCGTGATCGGAGCCTCCTGCTGATGTCGGTCTCGGCTGCGGTGCATCAGTCCTCTTCTTCAGGGTGAAAGGGAAATCGGGATTGATCGAATTCAGCGGCTCGCAAATATTTTCAAAATCCGTGTACATCGCTTCGGGAACAGTAAGGCCGTTTGCCACTGTCGGACCGCCGTCGCGGTTGAAGTAATTCGAAATTTTCGGGAGAAGCCTGGTGTTCCTGGCGACCCAGCTCTTTGATCCCCACAGGCCGAACTCCTCGCCTGCCCACAGGCAAACAAGTATTGTGCGTTTGGGCTTCCCGCCTGCTGCCATGATAAGCCTTGCAGCCTCCATAGCAGGAGTGACTCCTGATCCGTCGTCAACACCGCCTGTTGCCACATCAAAGCAGTCGAGATGACCGCCCATCATTACATATTCATCAGGATATTTTGTACCTTTTATTATTCCAATTACGTTATGGTATTTTACCGGTCCGGGCTTGAAGTTGTTCCTGATATCGAACTCGAGCTGGAAGTAACGTCTTTCCTTAACCATCTGTTCTATAATTGCATACTGGTGCTCATCAAGCTTAATATCCGGTATTGTCGGGAGTGTTTCGAATGTCATTTTCTCGATATTCTTCCTGTCATAAAGAGCCCTGATGGGAACTGTGGACGACTGGATGATACCGAGTATTCCTGCTTCACGCATCTGCCTGAAAAAAAGTGCAGGCACTTCCTTATAAGGCAGAAGAGGTTTTTGTTCCTTATCTGCATTCATCCTGTTCTGCATCATGATCTCCCTGTTCTGCTTTGCTAACTCTTCATTTTCCGCCAGCGCTTTTGCACGGATGGAATCACCAGCAGCAGAGAAATCGACCGGCCAGCCGTTGTTGGTGCCGGAGACGAGCACCCAAGCTCCTTTCAGAGTGCCTTTCATCCTGTCGAATTCAGCCTGTGTTTTCGGTTCGATGACGACATGCCCTCTCTGCACACCGGTTGTCCCGGCGGTGTATGACGGAGTTGCAAAATGAAGATCCATGCTGTTTTCACCGAGCAACTTGCCCGACCATGGTCCCCTGTTGAAGCCGACGGGAAGTGTTCCCACCTCATCCATCTGCACCTCCATGCCCCATTTCCTGAACTCACCGGCACACCATAATGCGGCATTTTCGTAAGCATCGGAGCCGAGAATCCTTCCACCGAACCTGTTGGAAAGCACGTAAAGATGCTGCATGGTGCGGTTGTCGGTGCGGCCCGTTTCAATTATGGATTTAACGACTTTGTCCTGGGCATTTGTTATTAATACCGATGAAGCAAGAAGAATGGTAAATATCAACCGAAGGCTTTTCATGGACGCTTATGTTTTAAGGTGAAGGGTGCAAGCTAATAATAATTTTCTCTCGACCTCACCCCCTCAGGGGGAGAGGTCCAAACATTTAGGGACCCGGGGTGAGGTTATTTAATTTGCGGAGGGATTATCTTATACATAACCGGTGTGACAAGTCTGGCAAGCAGTGTCGATGTAATGAGCCCACCTATGATGACATAGGCAAGTGGCGAATAAAGGTTCGAATTACCGAGTGCAATCGGAAGAAGCCCGCCTATTGCCGTGAATGTTGTAAGCAGCACGGGAAGGAACCTTATCTCGCCTGCTTTCAGGATCGCCTCATCCAACGGGGTTCCCTGCTGCCTCAGCTGGTTGGTGAAGTCAACCAGCAGGATTGAATTCTTTATCTCGATGCCTGTAAGTGCAACGAAACCGACCGCTGCTGCAAATGAAAGGGTGTACCCGGTAATGTAAAGCATAAGAAGACCACCAATGAACCCCAGTGGGATCACAGACAGCACGATAAGAGTGCTCCGGAAGGTTTTGAACTCGAGTATGAGAACGGCGAAGATCCCGAAGATCGCAATCAGTATTGCCGTACCTATACCGCTGAAACTCTGCCGCCTTCCTTCTATCTCCCCGGCAGGTATGATCTTAAATCCCTCCGGAAGTTTCATCTCACTAATCTTCGCCAGCACCTCCTTTGTAACTTTATCGGTATTATAGCCGGCTTTTACCGAGGATGATACTGTTATCGACCTCCGGCTGTTGTAATGCTGAATGAGTGTCGGCGAATCGTAGAATTCAACGGACGAAAGCTGTGATAATGGCACCTGTGCGCCTGAGAGCGAGGCGACATATATCTTGTCGAGTGAAGCAGGAGAGGTTATCTTCTCTTCAGGAAAGCGAACGTTAATCGGGTATTCCTTCCCTTCTTCGCTGCGGAATTTCCCGGCCTGCAATCCTGCAAGCGCCAGCCTGATCGTTTTGTCAATCTCCGAGGGCAGTACGCCATAAATACCTGCTTTCTCAGTGTTTACATTTACTTTTATGTCAGTGAGCGACTGGCTCAAAGGATTTTTGACATATATGGTGCCTTCATGTGCCTGCAGTATATCTTCAATTTTCGCTGCGTATGCTTTTATGGTGTCGAGGTTTTCCCCCACTATTCTCATCGCGATCGGCGCATCCACAGGCATACCGTTCTCGAACTCGTAAACATAGATCCTTGCATTCACATAAGTGTTCAATGTATCCCTCAGCTTTTCGATAAAAGGTGCAAGCTCCACATCAGTATTGACCTCGCACAAAACCTCGCCAAGCGCAGCCTGCTCGCTTTTCTGGAATGAGTTGTAAAAGATCTGAGGGTTCCCCTTCCCGATGTTTGACATAAAATAATTCACCCCGTGCCTGTCCGCCAGGATTGATTCAACAAATCTTACAGCCCTGTCGGTTTCATTTATATTGCTGCCCCGGGGCGTCTCGACGGTGATAAGGAATTGCGGCAAGCCTGCTGCCGGGAAAAGGCTGAACCCGATAACTCTTACCAGGAAAAGTGAAGCGAAGAAAAAAACAGCCGCCATCAGCACTGTTCTCCCGGCATGCCCTAGACACCATTGCAGGGCTCTTCCATATGTGAAATCGATTGCCCTGTTCAGGTTCCGCAGCACCCTGTTTCCCCTCGGATCGGCAGCTTTTTTGAATACCCTGCTTGCAATGAAGGGAATAATGGTGAGCGCAACAAGAAGAGAGCCGGTGACAATGAATGTGACGGAAGTCGGAAGCGAGCGCATGTATTTGCCTGCCATGCCGGGCAGGAACATGAGCGGCAGGAATGCCAGGATGAGAGTGGCGGTGCATCCCATCACCGCAGTTCCTATCTGGCTGGTTGCCCTGATTGCAGCTTCATATGGTGTCGAACCTCCGCGGATCCACCGGGTGATGTTCTCGACCACTACAATGGAATCGTCGACAAGGAGGCCCAGTGCAATAACGGCCCCCACTATTGTAAGCTGGTTTATGCTGAAACCAATAAGATACAACCCGGTGATGCCTGTCAGTATCGATAAGGGGATGGATATCATTACGATCCCTGATGCCCTTAAGCCTAGCGGCAGCAGAGTGATGAGCACGAGCAGGAATGCAAACAGGAAATCCTTCTCGAGACGACCGAGCTTGTTCCTGACATTCTTCGCCTGGTCGAATCCTCTTTCAAGAACTATGCCTGCGGGAAGCTTCTGTTCGAACTTGTCGTAAACCTCAAAGATCCTGTTCCTCACTTCATGAATATTCTGGCCTTCCTTCATGTTTGCAATGATGAAAAGAGCTTTCTTCCCGTTGTACCTTCCGTAATAGCGAAGATCCTCATCCTGCCATGAAACATCCGCAACGTCCCTCAGCCTTACGATGTTCCCCATATGCGAACCGACTATTGTATTCTCAACTTCAGCTGTGGTCTTGTAACCTCCTGTTGTTTTAATATTGAATTTTTTCGGACCGACCTCTATGCTTCCACCGGGGATGTTCACATTTTCACTCTGAATGGCGCCGATGAGCTGCGTAACAGTAATATGAAACTGTGCAAGCTTCGGTATGTCGACAGAGACTCTGAGCTCCTGTTCAGGGTAAGCGACAGCTTCGGCTTTCTTCACACCTTCGACCGTCTTAAGCTCATCCTTCAGCTCTTCTGCATAACGGATGAGCTCACGATAACCGGCGCTGCCGGTTACCAGGGCACTCTGTATGATATTCGTATTTCCGGCCTGGATCTTAAGAGTTTCAATGCTGTAAAGATCCTGTGGAAGCTGCGATCTTATCGAGTTAATCTGACGGAGGATCTCATCGTATTTTTTATCAGGGTCAGTGTCCGACGAAAACTCGATCACGATTATTGCCACCCCGTCCTTTATCTCAGTCTTGATCCTTTCAATATCTTCGAGCTCATTAAGCGCCTCCTCCACCTTGTCGACCACAAGCTGCTCCATATCGGCGGGAGATGCACCAGGATAGATGGCAATAACAGGGAAGATCGATATGGGGAATTCAGGATCCTCGGCCTGAGGGATCTTCAGAAATGAATAGATCCCCATGGCAACCAGAAGAAGGAAAACAATTATAGTGAACTGGTAATTTCTTACCGCTGTTTCTGATATTTTCATGGACTAGCGTATTACTTCGACCTTCATTCCATCCCTCAGGTAAGCAGCGCCTTCCGATACGACAGAGCTTATCCCGTTGATTCCGCTTACGGCAGCATATTCCTCAGGCATGCCTTCAATTTTTATCCTGATCTTCCGTACTGTCATGGAATCAGATACGGCAAATATGTATCCTTCATGCCCGTCTGCTTCCACAATAGCGCCTACAGGCACCACTGTGTACTCCTTCTTTAGTGAAGGGAATATATCGACACCGGCAATGAATCCCGAGGCAAGCTTTAGCCCCCTGTCCTGAATGAGGATCCCGGCCTCATATGTTCCTGTATATGGATCGGCCATCCCGCTCACCTGGTCCGTCACTGCCGGGAACTTTTCGCCCGGCCAGGCATCAAAGGTTACAACAGCCGAATCACCCGGATGTACTTTCACCATGTCACGGTCGGAAAGACCCGCTTTGACTTTCCAGTACTTTCCTGAAGAACCAAAGAGAAAAACAGGATAGCCCGACGATATCAGCTCATTTTGCCTTGCAAGCTGCTTCAGTATAATCCCGTTGTCAGGAGCTGTTATAGTCGAATGCGCCAGGTTAAACTGAGCCGTTTCGTAGACTGATTTGGCCACATCGAGTGCGGTTGCGGCATTCTGTTTCATCTCGAGAGTTGCAACGCTGTCGCGGTAAAGGTTCTCCGCACGGTTGAAATCGCGCCGGGCTTTCTCGAATGCGTTGCGGGCCTGGGTCACGGCGGAGCTGACTTCAGAGAGGTCGAGGATGGCAAGGGCCTGTCCCTTCTTCACCCGGTCGCCTTCGCTCACGTCGATGCGGCTTATTATTCCTCCTGTCTTGAAGGAAAGCTTCATTTCTTCGCTTGAAGAAAGAATGCCTGCAGCGTGGACCGGCATGCTTACAGCCCTTGTCGTAACGGGAGAGACCTTTACATGAAGGATCTGTTCTGCTGCATTTTTTGTTTCAGTGTGCCTGCAGCCGCAGAAGACAGCAGGGAGCAAAATCAAATAGAAGAATGGTCGTATCATAATTTCTCAGAAAATTCATTTATAGCTTCGTGTTTCTTCGTTTACCCCGCCCCCGGGGGAAGCGAAGGAAAACGCTTCATTGGTATTTATTGATAGCCGCCACCTTTTCGAATTCAGCAAAAGCCGACAGGTAGCTGAATTTTGAAATGATAAGGTTCTCCTCCGCCTGGGTCATGGTGGTACGGGAATCGATGAATTCGATCTGGCTGGCCTGGCCTTCTTCATATTTCCGGCTGACAAGCCTGAACCCTTCACGGGCATTCTTCAGGCGCGATTCTGCCGCTGCAATGCCTTTTTCGGCATAAAGAAGCTCGTTCATTGTGCTTATCACCTGCAGGCTGATCTGCTTGCGGGCTTCCTCGAGCTTTAAATCCGCCGCTTGCTTTTCAATGACAGACTGCCTGATCTTCGACCTGTTCTGAAAGCCTTTGAACAGGCTCCATGAAAGTATCGCCGAAGCCTGCATGTAATCCTGGTCCCTGTTGAACCTGTATTCCGGTCCCTGGAATCCGTAGTCCACCACAACATACATGTCCGGTATCCTTCCTGATTTCTCCATCTGAAGCTTCATGCCTGCAATGTCTCCGTAAGTTTCAAGCTTTTGGAGCTCTTCGCGTTCATCGATGGCATTTTTCGTGAAGTCAATGGTGTAATTTTCCAGTGACGGAAAAGTATCCGGCTGCTGGATCATAACACTGTCATTCAAGGGTTTATTCAGGAGAAAATTCAGATATGCAAAAGCTATTGTACGGTTCTTGCCGGCATTCTGAAGCTCCTGGTCGAACTTGCTGAGCTCCGCCTCGGACCTGTAGAGGTAGTCAGCTGTCGCTTTATCGTTTTCTATGAGTTTCCTGTTTACGCGCACATTCTCGAGCAGGAGCTTCCTTGTGTCATTCAGCATTGAAAGGACCCCTTCGGCCATTGCAGCGTTGTAATATGCTTTCCTGATCTCTGCAATGAGCTCTCGCCTGTATTGGTTCACATCGTATTCACCAATAACGGTAAGCTCTTTTTTGATCTTTGAGTTGTAATAAATATCCGGGTTGATAACAGGCTGGACCATCCTGAGCTTTGTTTCATGCTCATGAGGCCTGAGGAATAATATTTCCTGGTTCTCGAGCACCGGAAATGACGTTGTATGGGTGAGGGCGTTCAGAGTCATGTAAACCGGGTTAAGCAGGTCTCCCACAGGGAACTCGATTACCCTGCCGCCTTCCGAGCGGGTATAACGTGCCTGCAGGGAAATATCCGGATAAAACAATCCTTTTGCCTCCCTGAGCGCTTCGAGGCTGCGCCGGTAATCGTATTCCTTCTGCTTCAGGGCAAGATTGTTTTCAAGTCCCTCCCGCAAATATTCCTCGAGTGCAGGCTGGGCATTCAGGCAGGGCGCTGCAATAATCAATATAAATAATATCCTGTTTTTCATAATGAAATTTTTCATCAGAGAGCCTTGACCCTTTCTTCCATATTGACTGAGATCGCATTGAAGAGCCTTTTCACCATCTCCCTGTCGGAGGGTTTTGCCTTGTCGTAAAGGCTCTCGGCAAATGAGAAAAGCTCCTGCTGAAATGACTCCTGTCCGCTGAAAACGATCTTTCCTTTCCCAGACAAACTGAGGGTAAATTCTTTCCGGTTGTTTGAGTTTTCCTTGACAATGAAATTTTTCGCCACGAGCTTTCTGATGGTCTGCGAAATGGCGCCCCGGGTAACTCCCATGATCCGGGCAAGGCCGGTCATGTTGATCTTTTCGTTTTCCCCGACGATCCTGATGGTGTGTATCTCTGTAAGGTAAAGCATGTCACCGGTGCCATAATCCTTTGGCTTCCTGTTTATGACAGAATAAAGATGAAGGATCTTCAGAAATGAATCTATCAGATCCTTAAGTTCGTCACGCTTCATATGGTTATTGTTTAGATGCTAAACAAAGATAAGGATTGTTTAGCATCTAAACAATAAAATTGGATGGCACGCATTGCAAATGCGACGGATGGCACGCATTGCAAATGCGCGCCAACGGGGGGATGCTATTGTAGGGCTATAGCATGGCCCCGCGAATCATTTGAACAGATGTTCCTTGAATTTTTCGAGCAGGGTTTCCTCTGTTTCGTTGTTCTTTATGCCTTTCAGGAGAAGATCGACGAGGTGGTTTACTGCCTTATCCTGGAAGCCGGCTTCGATGGCGAACCTCTTAAGCATCTTCTTTTCCTTTTCGGTTACAACATCGTCTGCAAGGATCATCACGCCCACATTATACAGCTGCTCAAACTTATCCTGGAGGCTGTAAGGAGCATGGTATGGCTGGTTGCCCTGGGTAGCCATCAGCTTTTCGATTTCAGGTTCGCTCAGGCCGAATTTCTTTCCCTCTTTATAAAGCAGTTCAAGCTCTTCGGGAGCAATTTTGCCGTCTGTCCGTGAGACCTGTATAAGGCTTATGAAGTATTCCTTGTTTACCCTTTTTCCGTGATGTGTTACAAAATCTGTGAAATTCATATTGGTGGATTATTTATTTCAATTTGGCTTTAATTATCACCGGGTTATGGTCAGAATTGGCAAACCCGAGGTCAATGCATTTTACAGAGAGGCCCGAGACATTGGGCGAAAGCAGGAAGAAGTCGATGACGGTCGTTGTCGTCACTTCGGGATTGTAAGCGCCTGTCACTGTCCTGTTTGAAGGTGTCGTGCTGTCAAAAGCCCATGTCCAGTCAACCGGAAGATAGTTGCTGTTTATGCCCATCTGTGCACTGTTGACCTTGTTCGACACGAATTCAGGTCTGAATCCGGGCGGGGTCTGGTTCCAGTCGCCTCCTGCAATTATGTAATTACCCGAGGCATATTCCCCGGTAATGAATTTTTTAAGGTATTCCATCTGGGCCTGGCGTATCTCTCCGGGATCAAAAGCTTCATTATGAGTATTGATAAGAACAAGCTGCTTCCCGTTCTGAAGAGGGTACCTGTTTACCATGAAGCACCTGTCGAGCATGAACAGCTGTTTCGGGAAACCATAGTTCCCTGGGAAAGAGTATCGGATTGACGAACTGGGATCATAATTGCTGAACAAAGAAATGCCCGAATAAACTTGGCCCATGGGGTCGGAAGGTGGAACAGGCACGAAAAAAACATCATAATTTGTCGCAAACTGGACAGATGATTTGCTGAGCTTCTCCTGTATTGCAGCATGCTCATCCATCCTGTAGCTCCTCTTGCTTTTCCTGTCCACCTCCTGGAGAAGGATGAAATCCAGGCTGTCGTTGCTTTTGATGAAATCTGAAACGGCAGCAAAATTCTGCCTGAAGGCCGGCTCCGGTGTCCTTACCTTTGTGCCGCCGTCATAAAAGAAATCCATTTCCCTGTCGAGGCCGCAGTATCCTATGTTCCAGGTCATAAGGGAGACAATTGCAGTATCGCTTATCAATGTGGGTGATGCATTTTCTGCAATAACTGTCTTCTCATCAGGTTTGTAATCGGATATTATTGCATAGATTATTATTCCGAAGAAAAGAATCCACAGGGCAATGATCAGTATTACAATAAATTTAAGGAATTTTCTGAGCGTCTGCATTTTTTACAATTAGTCGATTTTCATACAAATATATCTTTATTGGCCTTTCCTTATACAGCTAAATTTGTTATATTTATATTAGTTTCTTCTGCTACAATATAACACCTGGCGGAAATAATTCTTACTTCTTAATTGTCATATTATTAACATTGATTAAAATATGATCATGAAAAATCTGTTTTTCTCATTTCTCATACTGACCCTTTTTGAGCCTGCTTTCGGCCAGGGTTTGAAGAACAATCCCGATCTTGATAAAAAGGTGAAGCAATTTCTCGATGAAAGCGCAGGGAAATGGCACGACATGAATATTCCGGAGGTCGACGGTCAGACGATGTATGACATAATAATCAAGGGAAATTACAGGAATGCTCTCGAAATAGGGACATCGACTGGTCATTCCGGAATATATATCGCCTGGGCTCTGAGCAAGACAGGCGGAAAGCTCACGACAATAGAGATAGATGAAGGCAGGCACAGACAGGCGCTTGAAAACTTCAGGAAAGCCGGGCTTTCGGAGTATATAGATGCAAGGCTTGGAGATGCCCACCAGCTTGTCAAAGAGCTGAAAGGGCCATTCGATTTTGTTTTCAGCGATGCTGACAAGGACTGGTATAAACAGTATTTCATCGATGTTGATCCAAAGCTGAAAGTGGGTGGATGCTTTACGGCACACAATGTTTATGAAGGAGGAAGAGGCGGGTATATGAGCGGGCAGCGGGAATTTCTTGAGTATGTCAAAAGCCTGAAAAACTATGAGACAACTGTGAACAGCAAGGGCGGGGGTTTGTCCATCAGCTATAAGAAGGCAGAAAAATAGTCAATCCAATGGCGGAAAACCTGCTCCAGAGAAAGCTGGGACTCTTCCCTGCAACCAACATTGTTGTGGCCAACATGATCGGCGCCGGCATCTTCACAACCTCAGGACTGCTCATGGCGGGACTGAATAACCCGGGACTGATGCTGACCCTCTGGCTTGTCGGGGGAATAATAGCTCTTTGCGGGGCGCTGTCATATGGCGAGCTGGGAGCTGCAATGCCGGGAGCAGGAGGTGAATATCTCTTTCTCTCCAGGTTATATCATCCTGTATTCGGATTCCTGAGCGGATGGGTCTCCTTCATAGTTGGATTCTCCGCACCCATTGCAGCTTCTGCACTGGGATTCAGCGAATATTTTACAAGGGCTTTGCCCGGTTTCACTGCCTGGTTTGCACAAAACGGGATATTAA
>DATGWQ010000326.1:0-3942 GCA_035299385.1 Bacteroidales bacterium
CAAGAGCCATGCCTTCTGCAAGAGCAACAGCCAGCGATACGATAACAAAAGCAAGGAATGAATTGATCTTAACTACAAGTATTAAAACAAGCAGCAGGGCAATTCCCAGTATAACAATAAATAATGGCATGGATTAAATGGGTTCAAGGTTCAATGCTCAAAGGTTCAAAGGTTCAAGGTTTAAAGTTCAAGGTATTAGGTAAACTTCTCCCCTCCTTTTGAAGGAGGGGTGGCCGGTTCACAAACACAATTCCATAAATCAATCTATCCCGGCCGGGGTGGTTGATTAGAAAAATATATTTAAAAATTTCTTCCATCCAGTCCTTCCTCTGGTACCAGAGGAAATTTAACAGGTTTATTATCCCGGCTGGAACGGTAAATAGCCGTAAAAAGTTCCACGGTTCTGCGCCCTTCTTCGCCATTTGAGAGTGGCTCTCTTCCTTCTGCAAACGCTTTCAGGTAATCGTGTATCTGGTACTGCATATAGGCTACGGTCGGATCGCAGTTATTGAAAGCGTCTGTATCTTCCTTAATCCACTGCTTAAGCATATGTTCCTCCCCGGGAATCGTCCAGAGATCGTTTACCGGCGGTTCTGCAATACCAGTTTTCCCTGCAATGAACATTGCACCGCCGTCTGTCTGTACGCCGGCAGAAGCTCCGTTACCCCCATGCACATGCACCTTTGTGTATATACCGGGTTTCTGTGAATTGCTCACCACTATATTTCCGATACCTCCGTTTTTGAATTTCACTATCGCCACAGCTGTATCCTCCACTTCAATATACGGGTGATTGATGTTTTTCCACATGCCATAAAGTTCATCCACCTCGCCCATAAGCCACAGCATAATGTCGAGCTGATGAGGAGACTGGTTCACAAGCACTCCGCCGCCCTCACTTTTCCAGGAACCGCGCCACGGGTCCGAATCGTAATAGGCTTTATCGCGCCAGCCGAGCATAGTCACGGTGGCGATGGCTGGTTTCCCCAGCTTTCCCGAGTCGATTGCCTGCCTGATACGCCTGACCGGCTCGAGCCATCTTCTCTGGCTTATTACTCCGAGCTTCACATTGTTTTCCCTGCAGGCTTTTATCATTGAATCACAATCCTTGAGATCGGAGGCGAGCGGTTTTTCAACCAGTACATTGGCTCCTGCCTTTGCTGCTTCGATCACGGGATGAATGTGATAAGGGTGCCAGTTGCAGACGATCACCAGGTCGGTCCTGTTCTCACGGACCATGGAGGCCACGTCGGGGTATGACTTTGTATTGTATGTTTTTGCAAACTCATCAGCTTTTGATGGTGTCCTGCTCCATACCCCGGAGAGCCTTGCATCCGGTATATTTAAGACTGCCTTTGCATGAAGATGGGCCACCCTGCTGCAGCCGGCTATTGATACGTTGAAGATTCTATGTGACATATATTTAATGGTAATCGGTAATCGGTAATCAGTAATAACCCACCCCTGCCCCCTCCAGGGAGGGGAATCTTCGCACATGCCTTACCCTCAAACAGCACGCCTTCTCCCCTTCTCAGATCAGGGTTTCAGAATAATTTTATTCAGTCCTTTCTCTTTCCCATATAATCTTTCAAACCACACAGCTCCTTCTGAAAGCGGTGCAACAGCCGAGATCTGGTCATCGACGCTTATCCTTCCTCCGGAGAGAAGATCGAGAACTGTTTCATACTCCCCTCTTATGGCGCAGCTCCCCAGTATCTGCAATTCACGTGTCACAACCTTCTGGAGGGGAAAACTGATTTCAGGTGTGACATTTCCAACGAGCACAACTTTGCCGCCTTTCCTTACGGAATCAATTGCAGCATTGACAGATCTGCTGTAACCGGCTGCTTCAAAAGCTATGTCAGACCCGCGGTAATGAGTTATGTCCAGAATTCTTTTTTCAAGCTCACTGTCTTCAGAACTGAAGCAATGGGTTGCGCCTGATTTCAGGGCTTGTTCAAGACGATATTTATCTGTGTCGATTGCAATAATACAGTATGCGCCTGATATCTTAAGAAGCTTTATAATAAAGGTGCCGATCATACCGGCCCCGACAACAACACAGTTTTCACCTGTTTTTATGCCCGAGAGTCTTATTGAATGAAGCGCAACTGCAATAGCTTCAACCATTGCAGCCTGTTCGAAAGATACATTATACGGAACCTTATAAAGTATATGCTGAGGAACTGATACAAGCTCTGCAAAGGCTCCATGCCTCCTGTATGCACCGGGAGAAACGCCAAGCACTTCCCTGTTGTCGCTCAGGTTGTAATGGCCTTCGAGAGTGAACCAGTCGTTCAGCGGGTAAACTGTCGAATCGAAAGTAACCCTGTCCCCTTCTGACCAGTTCTTAACCAACTTACCTGTCTTCTGAATTATGCCGGAAGCTTCATGCCCCATGATTATTGGTGGGATCCTTCTGCCTGTGCTGCCATCATAACCGTGCACATCCGATCCGCAGATCCCGCATGCCATAACCCTGATCAGCACGTCTTCGTCACCGATGAACGGTTCCGGGACATCCTTATAAACAAGTTTATTGTATTCTTCCAGAACAAGAGCTTTCATAGCTTAAGGGTGTATTACAATAATACAAAAAAGACACAATTGAACAAAGAATAATCAAAAATGAGGGAATGGCCTGAAGAACAGAATAATACTATTCGATAACAACAACGATCAGGTCCATAACGTTTGTCATTGTCGGGCCGGTTGCGATGAGACCACCCGCTTTTTTGAAAAAATTGAATGAGTCAAAACCAGCGATATATTTTTCAGGATCAAGTCTTTTTTCCAGTGCGGCGGCGTATGTCATCGAGTCAGCGACCGCCCCTGCAGCGTTTGAATTGCCATCATTGCCGTCAGTGCCGCCCGACAGGATAGTAATGGCTGGCTGATCCTTAAGAAGGGTTGAAGCAACCAGAACAAGGTGCTGATTCCTCCCACCCTTTCCCTCACCGGTAACCTTTATGGTTGTCTCGCCGCCGAATAGCAGACATACAGGCTTCACTTCAGAATCGTTGTCCCTGAACTGCAGAGCAGCCTGGACAAGATATTCAGCCACTGTTGCCACGTCTCCCTGCAGCTCAGTTTCTACAATGATGGCATTGATATTATGCTGAAGCGCCTTCTGTTTTGCCGCCTCAAGCGCTGTGCTGTTTGTGCCGATAAGAATATTATACGTCTTCTTAAAAATTGTATCTGCTGAATGCGGAGTTTCAGGGATCGAGCCATCCTGACCCGCTATAATGTGCTTCAATAAAGACTGTGGCATTGACCGCACCAGGTCATATTTTGAGAGGACCCCGAACGCATCGTCGAAAGTTGTGGTATCGGGAACTGTCGGTCCCGAGGCTATTACATCGAGAGGATCCCCGGGTACATCAGAGAGAATGAGGCTTATGCAGGTGGCGGGATATATGGCGCGGGCAAGCTGTCCGCCCTTAACTCCCGAGAGATGCTTGCGAACGGCATTTATTTCACTTATGGATGCACCGCTCCTGACAAGCAGGTCGTTTAGCAGTATCATCTCCCCGGGTGAAGATCCTTCAGGGTGGTCGGCAAGCAGCGAGGAGCCGCCACCGGAAATCAGGCATATCACAAGATCGTTTGCATTTGCCTCTGAGACCATCGAAAGAATGGATTGTGTGGCCTCAAACCCGTTATTGTCAGGAACAGGGTGACCGGCCTCGGTTACCTTAATTTGCTTCAGCCTGCACGAATGCCCCTTCTTGACAATGATGTGACCGGCTTTTATCCTCGAGCCAAGTATCTTTTCGATCTCAGCGCCCATGGCGGCAGAGGCCTTGCCTGCACCGATCACGTAAATGTCATTGACAAGGTCGAGTGAAAAGATGTGGTCCGTAACAATAAGGCAATTGTCTCTTATTTTCACCCTCGACGGAATGAGCTCGGAAGGAATGACGCTGTTCACCCCTGCCA
>DATGWQ010000327.1:0-1803 GCA_035299385.1 Bacteroidales bacterium
TATTCTATCCTATTTCTACCCGAGAGGTGTAAGCGTACGCCTCCCGGCACATAGCCACCTCGTATGGGCATCTGATATGGCCCACTGCAATTGGCATTGACACTGGTCTGCTATCTAATCTAGAGTCCATCGACAAAGGGATTTGACGCTGTCCATTTGAAAAGGATCGGCCATCTGGATGTCCATCATTTTATGAATCGCCGCTAGAACTGGGTTCTTGGCGATGGCTACCTACTCCTACTTGGCTAACCTGAAGAGCCATTTCGCTCGTACCTCTCTCCATGGCCAATAAGATAACTCATCGCTCCTTCGTCGCTCAACTCATGGGTGCTATCGCAATGGATCCTCTTTCTGTGATGAGTTGGCTACCTGGATGGGTTGCTGGAGATTGGTTACCACCAACTCCTTACATGAAACGAGCGCCAGCGAGACCTTCTAGCGAGGCACCGTCCGAGCGCAGTCTTCAGAGCGAGCACCGCCGAGCTCAATGGTCATGATGTCAGGAAGAGGGTGTAATGGGAGATGCAGCCAATCCCTGGTTCACCGGGATGGCGCTTCTCAACTTCAGATCTGTGTTTGTTGATGCCATCCAGATGGCGACTGAGATTATGAAATCCACCTGGCCCAAGATCCTGGGCTGTGGGACATTATAATGGCCATGTGTTGGGATGTATTTCCACTTCGCGGTGCTCCGTGACATCCTTCCTTTAGATCAGCGTCGCTGGAGCTCCACTCACGGGTTGTCACTGTGATGCTGCTGCCTGGATGTATTTGGCACTTAGCTCCTGCGGGTAACAGAATCTTGGTGCTCATCCTTGGACTCAGATGACATGTATGCCAACTGGATCCTCTCAACCTGTGGGGCTGAACTGTCACAATGCCAGCTTATCGCCCCTTGCCATAGATTCTAGGGTCTCTCGTAAGAGGCCAGGAACTCAGAAACACCAACAGAAAACGCCATCCGAGTACACACAGAGACAGAGGTAGGCCATAGGTGGGAGTATCCTGTCATGCTGAACCTGATATCCAGCCATGTGCTAGATCCCAATATCTGCTGCTATCTGACTGTGTGGAAGCATTGGCGACACACCCAAGGGTCTATCGAGCGAGAAAGCCCACCGGGCTTCAAGAATCTTAGGAGAGAATTTCTTCCCTCCGATTCCTACCACGGTGGACCGACAGGAAAAGCTACGCTACGTCTGTTTCGGTACCCGATTGGCTTCCTCTTCAGGCACAAACTGCTCCCATGGCGTACAGAGTCGTTGACCGTGGCCAACTCTAATTGAGCCTTCGGAAGACTTGCTGGTCTTTCAAGTCGCTGCGGTACCATGATTTAGGAAGCGGCTTAAGATTGGCGCTCGCGTAGATCCAGACCAGCCATTGCTGTAGACAGATAAGGCCATGACTGCAGAGACGCAGTGCTCGGAAGGATTAGTAGATGTCCTGATCTTAGACGTGGATGGCAAGTGGCATTTAGAACCTGCCATCTGATTATTTGGAATTCTGTGACTTAGATGTATTGGCTACCTGGTAGTGGTAACGTACAGGGGCCATGTGAGTCATTATGAATCCGAGCACTGGAAGCGAGGAGGCATCACAGCATTCATGCCACCTGTGTGTGAGCGTCAGCGATTTGTGATCTATGTCGGCCTGGGCGTAGAGAAGCGGAGCCAGGCTTTCTTCAGGTCTCTGTGTCTGGATGACACGTGGAATATCTGTGTCCTGTGACACCTCGACGTGTACCTGGACTTAGACATGTCAATACCCACCGCTAGGCCTAACTTATCCTATTTCTGAGTCTTC
>DATGWQ010000328.1:0-12325 GCA_035299385.1 Bacteroidales bacterium
GGTGATGTCAAACTGTTCTGGAATGCAGTTACGACCGATGAAACGCCGGTCAGCAACATGAGCTACAATGTCCGCTGCAGGATTGAAGACTCGGATAATTGGTTTTATTCGCCGCAATCGCTTGATAACGGCAGCAGGAGCCTGGTCTCTCTAGGAAATGTTCAGCTCAACAAATCGTTCAATATTAAAAATCCGGCATCAGGAAAGTATTACTGGCAGGTACAGGCAGTCGACCAGGGTTACCAGGGAAGCAACTGGTCCGCCGTGGACTCATTTCTGATCAAGCAAACACAGGCTTACTTTGACTTTGACACGGTGTGCCTTGGCACTGCCACAAATTTTACAGACAGATCTGTGGTATATGACGGGGCGGCTTCATGGCGCTGGAATTTCGGGGATGCAACCGTGTCAGCCTTGCAGAGCCCGACACATGTTTACGCAGTGAGTGGAACATACCAGGTAAAGCTGCGAGTCACAAGCATCACGGGAATAAAAGATTCACTTGTAAGGATCGTTCTTGTCAAAGCAAAACCCTCACCGTCCTTTACCGCTCCCAATGTTTGCATCGGGGCTCCGACTGTGCTGACTAATACAACAAATCTTCACGGGTTATCCGTTTCAGAATGGGACTGGAATTTCGGCGATGGCCAGGTTTCAGCAGTTCAGAACCCTGGTACCCATAATTATGCACTCAGCGGCACATACTCAGCCAGGTTAAAGATTTCAACGACCAACGGCTGTTCCGACAGCGTCGCAGGGAACGTTATTGTTGCAAGGTATCCAGAAAATTCAATATCAGTTGCAGGGGATTTTGTCACCACAGATTCAAAGCTTACCATCTGCGCAGGCACAAACCTCCTTCTCACTGCAAAAAACGAACCGCTTTATACATACCAGTGGCAGAAGGACAGCAACGAAATTACAGGCGCTGAAGCTAATACATTTACGGTCAGCAATAGTTCCGGTATTTATAATGCGAAAATCATAAACACCCTCGCAAACTGCCTGACGATATCCGAGCAGAAAAACATCAATGTGAAACCTGTTCCTGCAAAACCGGTCGTCATTTCAGATAATTATAAAACAGGCGATTGTGTTGGTGAAAAGCCGGTAAAGCTGAAAGTCGACCAGGCTGTGGTAAGCTATCAGTATTCCTGGCTAAGGAACGGTATTCCAATAAATAATTCTGCCTCGCCGGTGCTGGAGGATTACCTTGACCAGGGGGATTATAACGTTTCCGCTGACCTCAACGGCTGTTCTGTTAAATCAGACATCTTCTCTATTGCTTTCCAGGGAGCCCCCGAAAAACCTTTAATATACGCCCAGGGTCCGGTGAAATGGTATCTTGCATGCGATAATCTAAAGGCAAACAGGTACATGTGGTTTTTCAATGACAAGCCGATTGACGGAGCAGTGAAGTATTATTATGTTGCAAATCAGAATTACGGGGTGTACCGGGTAAGCGTTGGTGATTCTAAAGGATGCTATACAAGGAGCGATACCATCAGGATCCCCACCGGGAAATTTTCCGCTCGTAACGGGTCTTCAGCAACTGTGGACCCACTAAAGGAAATGAAGGTTTTTCCCAATCCGTCGACAGGACTGTTCAGGATCGAGATGAATAATGAAGCATACGGTGAAATAACAGTATCCGTAATCGGGCAGGGAGGAAATGAAGTGCGGAGAACAAAGTTCATCAAGGCAACAAACGACTTTTCAGAGCAGGTTGATATTTCAGGGCAGACACCTGGTTCATACCTGGTCAATATAAGGCTGGGTGACAATGTCGTTACAAACCGGATAATCCTGAGATAGCCATGAAAAAATCATATATACTCATAATAATTACAGCACTTCTTTTCCCCGTTGCCAATGGCGCTGACTTCTCTGCAAGGGAAAAATCGGTGATCTATACAAACGCCATACAGGTGCTTCAGAACTACCAGTCAATAATCAACAGTATCGGCGAGACGGTTGTAACTGATGTCGAGAAGTCGAAGATAAACTCGGAAAACCTGCTCGAGCTTTTCGTCAACAGGCAGGTGATGCTTTACAATGACCTGGATCCGTCGCATAAGCTCAGCGAGTTCTATGAAGCCGAAACCTATGCCTCTAATCTTATCCTCTGGTACCCCGACGGTATAAATATCGATATGGATTTTACCAATGCAAGGGTGAGTGAGATCAGGTCGCATGAAGACAATGTCTATTCGATCGATGTGATGCTTACCAAAAAGATCAACGGGAATTACATCAACCAGGTACTCAATAAAAATACGGAAACACTCAATTTCAGGATCGCCTTCGTTGTCGAAAACAAGGATCTGAAAAATTTCAGGATAGTAGGCGTAAGGAATGCTGCATCCGAAACAAGTGTTGATTTTTCAAAGGCGCTAAGGGAAACAAACAGTGAAAACCTTAACGTCGAAGAGCTCAATAAAATTTACAGCGATCTGAAGTTGATGCTCCAGGATTATACAAACTTCCTTTCCCTTATCGGTGATCCGCAGGAAACTCCCGAAGACAAGGAATTCTACAAGCAAAGCTTCATTAAGATGTTCATGTCGCCTGACGCCCGGATTTACAATGACGTAACGCCCGAACCCCAGGCTTACCTGATCTCAGCGAAGGAATACCTCGATTCTTACATCGCTGATTATCCGAATGGAATAAAGAACCTCAAGATTAACACGGACTCCGCAACATTCGGCAAAGTGATGAAGTCGGACGATGGCAGGTATTACACATTCGTCGATGCGAATAAATTTTTCTCAGGCGCGTGGAAAGGGAAAGATGCTTTCAGGAAAATGTTTCCGCTGGTCTTCAAGATATCATTCACTGAAGAAGGGAAGCTATTCTCAGGATATGCGATCAACAGCATCGATATTTCTGCAGTCGACTATTTTGTCGACACACAGGAAGGGAAGCTGGAGAAGCAGCCGGGCATAATCATCAGTCCGGTCACGAGAAAAGGATGGACACTCTCATTCTCCATCTTACCGGCGATCACAAGCATTCATAACAGGAATACTGAAACACTCACACTTGATAAAGATTTTGTTAACTGGAGCACTGCATCCGAACCCGGGTATAAAGGCTCAATCGGATTGAGCTACTACTACAACGACAATATTGCTTTCGTTTCGGGACTTGAATTAAACAGGTACTCAGGGAAGTTCATTCTTTCAGGGACCTTCAGGGATAATGATCAATCGAATGATGGTGAGCCTAACTACAGATATTTTTACAAGGTAATCGAAGCGGATTACGATTCAGTAATCAGTGTTAATTATTTAACAATACCTGTAGGATTCAGCTACATGACAGGGAAACCCGGCATGAGAGGATTTTATGCTGAAGCAGGAGCAAAATTTTCAGTGCCACTTTCCGGAACATATTCCAGCAGTGGATATTACCGTTATTATGGGGATTATACCGCAATAGACTGGACAGATCAGGACTTCATTCCTGACAAAGGTTTTTACGATCATACAGGAATAGATAACTCAGCCCATATCCCTCTATCAGGCATTAACATTGCACTTTATGCCTCAGCCGGAATAAACATCCCTCTTGGATATTATACATCGGTAATGATTGGTCCCGAGATTTCACTCGGAATATCAGATTCAAGGATCTCAAACAGCGTGTACAGGGACATTTTTGGAAAGACTCACAGCCATCTTCCGACAAAAATCAACAGTTTCGGTCTGAGGCTTAGCTTTTCTTACAAATTGTGATATTTTTGAAACCCATGAAAGTGAAAATAAATCTACTGGTCCTGTGCGGATTGATCTTTTGCGGCACATCCGTCGCACAGACAAAAACAGCGGCTTCAGGAAAAGAAGCAGAGATCGCAGGTCAAATCAACCTGAGTTCCTCCGACATCGATGTCTTCAAGGAACAGACAAAGCAAAAAGTCGAAGAACTGCAGCAATATATCATCACTATCGGGAGCAAAGAAGAGCCGGACGAAAAAAGGAACATGGCAGCGAAGGAAGCGCTCAAATTGTTCTACCAGGGATCAGTGATGGAAATCTCGAATATTCTGCCTGACGGAACTGTACAGAAGATTTCCAGGCCTATTGACAAATACCTCGCACGTCTTAAATCATTGCCCTTTACAAGGGTAGTCATAAAATTTTATGATATAGCATATGTGAGCGAATTTACAAAGGGCGCTGACGGGAAGTATTATTCAACGGCCACCATAATACAGGAGTTTACAGGTTTTACAGGTGATGAGGTTGCTTACAGGGATATCACTAAGAAAGAAGTGGAAATTATTGTTGATCTCGTGGAGGATAAGTTCTTCCAGGAGAAAAGGTGGAAAATATTCCTTGGGGACATAAAAGCGACAGAAACGAAAAATACGCTTTCTTAGATATTCCGGGAATCCTTCCTCCAGTATTTTTCGAGGTTGCCGAATGCCGGCCCTTCTATCACCTCACCATCGATAGTAAAACGGCTTCCGTGGCAAGGGCAATCCCAGCTTTTCTCAGCATCATTCCAGTGGACAATGCAACCCATATGAGTGCATTTTGCCGATACAACATGAAGATGATCGTCATTGTCGCGGAAGGCTGCAGCCTTTTCCCTGTTGAATTCCACTATCCTCCCCTCCCCCTTTCCGATGCCCGCCAGCTCTTCCTCGCTTCCCTTAAAAATGTACTCTTTGATCAGATGGGCGGTAACATCGGCATTTTCCTGCAGGGTCTTTGCCGAGGTTACAGGTTTTAACCTTGCGGGGTTATAGAACTCCGACCAGGGATTCCCCTTCATGGCAATCATATCGCTTATAATCATTGCAGCCAGAGTTCCGTAAACAAGGCCGTCCGCCGCAAACCCGGTAGCTATGTAAATGTTATCCTCCATGGGACTCTTGCCAATGAACGGGATATAATCCGAAGGGGAATAATTCTGTGCTCCCCAAAGCCACGACATTTCATCAACATTGAAGACTATCTTGAGGTAATTCTCCAGCTTCTGAAAGCTTTGCCATGTCTCCTGTGAATGACCAACCTTTTTCGAATCACCAAGCACGATCAGATACTTCCCTTCGGGGGTATCATAAGTCCTGATCGAGTATTTCTCATTCCCCTCCAGCGCCCAGTAAATGCCTGCAGGAATATCTTCCTTCAGCTTTGCGGCAACAGCATATTCCCTGTAAACCTCCATCATTGCATGCACTGCGTAAATGCCCTTGGGCGAATGTGTTGCCTGCACAACCTTCTTTGCCTTTATAACGCCACCGGTCGTTTCAACATAGCACGGATCATAATCCCGGATGGACGTGACCTTTGTCTTTTCATATATCCTGCAATGCTGATCACGCACTGATTCGGCAAGTTTCCTTACATATTTCAAAGGGTTGAACTGTGCCTGCGCCCCGACATATGCAAGAGACTGTGCCTCAAATGGGAAATCAGCTGCAGCTGTGCCTGTCACCTTCACTCCTGACAGGTTAATTGCTTCACGTTCCTTTTCAATTTCCTTTATGTCCTTTTTCCTCCCGGTGAAGTAGTACCAGGGCACCTTTACGAAATCACAGTCAATGGAGAATTCATTTATCCTGTCTTCAATGAAGCCAAGGGCAGCAGCCCGTGAAGACGCAACAACTTCCACTCCTTTCCGGTCATGACCGGAGAGTATTTTCTGAAATTTCGCATTTGGAACATAAAGGTTTCCGGTCGAAGAGCCTGTTGTCCCCATCCCGACTTCACCTGAATCGACAATAATAACATCATAGCCATGTTTCCTCAGGGTGTATGCAAGGCTTATCCCGGTGATCCCGGCTCCTATTATGAGTACATCAGTTTCAGAATCCTTTGAAAGGGGCTCATATGAGCGACTGTCTTTGGCAAAAGCGCTCCAGATTGCACTTCCCGAAGTATATGTATGCAGCATAGTGATTTGTATTACAGATATTTAATAAACCATCTGCAAATACAAATTGTTCATGCTTCACACGGTGTAATTACCTGTGTCCTTCAAGCTCATTTATCAGCCTGGAGGCTTTATAGATATATCGAAGGCCTGCAATTATCCCCCCGGAGTGGACAGCGATGGTGCGGTTCTCTTCGGGTATGAAAATGTATGCCCCGGGAAGGCTTTCAATATTTCCGTCAAAAACAAGGCCCACGATCTCCAGGTCCTTATTTACCATCGGGCTCCCGGAATTGCCCCCGATAACATCGTTGGTCGTGACAAAGTCAAGCGGGGCCTTCAGCAGCTTTTCAGAGGGATTTTCCCATCTTTTCGGAAGTGAATAAGGGAATTTCTCATCGAAGGAATAATACCTGTCATAAAGGCCGAAGAATGTTGTATTCGGCGGAGCTATTGTTCCGTTGTACTCATAGCCTTTTACAATGCCGTCATTAATTCGCAGGCTGAAAGTTGCATCCGGAGGAATGCGTGTGCCGTATGTCTCGAAAAGCATTCTCCCGAGCTTGCTGTGATAGGTAAAAAGCCGTGCAAGTATTGCATCGTATGTGTCTGAGATCTGTTCGTCACGGGCCACGGCGACCCTTGCAAGCTTTATAAGCGGATCGTCAACCCTCGCGATCTCAGCTGAATCCATTTTCGCCAGGCTCTCGCGGAACTGCCTGTCCTTAAGCTTTGTGCCCGACATTATTGCTGCTGCAGCTTCTTCCGGGGATTTGCCGTTAAGGGCTGTTCTTACAAAAGGATGATCAGCCCCGAGCCTGTCATTCGCCGTTTCGAGGTAGATTGCGAGCATCTGCTGCTCAAGCCCCATGTCTTTCGGTGAGCCGAGTTCGTCAAGCGCCCTTATTATTTTACCTCTTACAGCAGTATCCTGCCGCGCCGAAGAAAGTATCACTGCACCGACGGCATATTGCATAAGCTGTCCCGTAAAGAACCTGCCGCTTATACTCAGAAGGTTCATCTCATCATAAATTTTTCTGCGCTCATCATTTGCATTAGCAATATTGTTCCATACGCCCGTGTCTGCAGCAAGATCCCTTTTGGTTGCTGCATCCTCCCTGAATTTTTTTTCGAAGCCCGCTTTACGTGCAAGAATACAGGGATCTTTCAATCCGTCAAGCTCTCCTTTGTACACTTTCAGTGAATTGTCAAGTGAGAAAACGAGATTTGTGATGCTGTCATCTTTGGCAGTCTCATTGTATTTCTGATACATCTGAGACAGCTTATCAAGCAGTTCGGTTATGAACGGAAGCTGCTTGTCACGGTAAAACTCCAGGTCGGAGATGGTCGACATACGCATGGTGCTACCCGGGTTGCCGATAACAAAAACTGCATCGCCTTCGTTTGCTCCATCTGAATTATACTTGAAATAATGATCTGTTTTCAGTGGCTTGCCATTATCATCATACACCCTGAAGAAGCTGCAGTCGAGATCATACCGGGGATATGTGAAATTATCATAATCACCTCCGAAGTAGGCCATCTGCGTCTCGGGCATGAACACAAGTCTCACATCCTTATATCTTTTAAAGCCATAAAGTGAAAACTTGCCCCCGCTGTAAAACTGGATGGTTTCGAGTTCGAGGTCCTTCCAGTCTTCCTTTGACTTGTATTCCTTCTTTATCATGGCGAGCTCCCTTGCACTTGCAATAAGTCTTGCCGTGTCGGCAGTTACACCTTCCATGGCCTTCAGGACACGGTCGGTAATATCTTCGATTTTTACCAGCTGATCGACATAAAGATCCGGAACTTTTCGTTCATCCGCCAGTTTCTTCGCATAGAAGCCATTTTCATTTACATTTTCGCCTTTGCGCTGGACAGCAAAACCAGATTCGCGTGCACAGTGGTGATTGGTCATAACAAGCCCGTCAGCTGACACAAATGAGGCTGAGCAGTAATCGGCAAAACGGAGTGCCGAAAGACGGGCCTGGTCAAACCACTTCTGGTCGGGCTTGAAATTATAGGTGCTGCTGAAGTATTCGGCAGGCGGATAATCAAATGTCCACATCTTGCCCATGTCATACAGTCCGGGTTCAACCTGTTTATCACATTTTATTTCCTGTGCTTGCAAATTATGAAAGCACAGCAAAATAAAAGCTGCCGACAAAATGGCTCTGCCTCTGATAGATTTCATCTTTAAAGGTTTAAATTGAAGTTTAAAATTCAAGCTATTGGTGTTAAACAAATAACAAAGAAACACAATTATTGTGCGATCAAAAAATTCCCGCAGATTACGCAGATTGAAATCCCCCAAATTTGCACAGATTGTTTTCTGTATGAATAAAATCTGCGCTTTTATCTGCGTTAATCAGCGTTATCTGCGGGAAACAAAAAATTGAATACTGAATAACAAAAATTTTGCGATCAAAAAATTCCCGCAGATTACGCAGATTGAAATCCCGCAGATTTGCGCAGATCGTTTTCTGGATGAATAAAATCTGCGCTTTTATCTGCGTTAATCAGCGTTATCTGCGGGAAACACCATTAAATTTGTGAAAACAAAAAACAAAAGATGTCAAAGCTATTTACCCCATTGACTATACGGAACACCACGTTAAAGAACAGGATCGTCGTTTCACCGATGTGCCAGTACTCATCGACGGACGGGTTTTCGAACGACTGGCATCTCGTCCATCTTGGCACAAGGGCAATCGGAGGAGCCGGGCTGGTAATGGCAGAAGCAACATCAGTATTGCCTGAAGGCAGGATAACCCCTGCCGACCTCGGCATCTGGAGCGATGAACATATTCAGGGACTTAAAAGAATCACAGATTTCATCTATGCTCATGATTCTGTCGCAGGGATCCAGCTGGCGCATGCCGGAAGAAAAGCTTCATGTGCTGTACCGTGGAAAGGCGGGAAACAGATAAGCATAGCTGAGGGGGGATGGCAGACCGTCTCGGCAGGCGATATTCCGTTTATCCAGGGGATAGAAGCACCGGAAGCCCTCACGCGGGATGGAATCGACAGGGTTGTTTCAGCTTTTGAAAAGGCTGCAAAAAGGGCTCTTTCCGCGGGTTTCAGGGTAATTGAAATTCATGCTGCACACGGCTATCTTATTCACCAGTTCCTCTCCCCGCTCAGCAATAACAGATCCGATGAGTACGGCGGTTCGTATGAAAACAGGATCAGGCTGGCCTGCCGTGTTGTCGATGCGGTTAAGAATGTTCTCAGTCCGGATAACCTGTTATTCGTAAGGATCTCAGCTACAGACTGGGCAGAAGGAGGATGGTCGGTTGAAGAGAGCGTAAGGCTTGCAGGCATCCTGAAGGAAAAGGGTGTCGACCTGATCGATTGCTCTTCAGGGGGAAACATCTTCCATGCAAAAGTTGAGCTCGGTCCCGGTTACCAGGTAAAATTCTCGGAGGCAGTCCGCAAGAGCGGCATCCTTACGGGAGCTGTGGGGTTGATAACGAGTGCTGCCCAGGCGGAATCAATCCTTCTCGAAAACAAAGCCGACCTTATCTTCATGGCAAGGGAGCTGTTAAGAAACCCATATTTTGCACTTCATGCAGCAAAGGAGCTTGGCGATGAGGTAAGATGGCCGGATCAGTATCTGAGGGCGAAACCGTAGACCTCTCCTCCTGAATCCTCCTCCCCTGAAGAGGGAGGAGGACAATTGCAAACGTAATATAATTTGGTACACGAATCAAGCCCCTCCCACCCGGGGGAGGGGTTTGGGGAGAGGCTGGCGTGAAAAAAATCAATACCAATTCTTTATATGATCCGTCATCTCGAATTCTATCGGGATGCTGAACGTGCTGGCAATATACTCGGCACGTTCGAGAAGGTCCTCATCGTCTTCCTCGATGTACCATTTAACCTTTAAAGTCTTCATCTTTTCATTCACCAGGGCAAGCTTCCTCAGAACTGACGAAAGGTAAATAGAATTGAAGCTGTTCAGGTATTCCAATGCTATTGTAACTTCGGTTTTATCGGCAGGATCCAGGATATAGGAATCAATCCAGGTCATCATCTGATCGGAGAACTTTGTCCTGCTTTCGTCAATAGCCCTGCCGAAGATCTTAACCACTCCGCCTGCATTCAGCAGTACCTCGGGAGTATTATTTGTCGGGGCGATATGAACTTCTTCAGGTCTGTTTGCCATATGACGGGTTTTTATTAATCAAATTTGCTAAATACCTTTGAATTAAGCAAATTAAACTTTTTTGATGCCACAATGTTAGAATTAGTGAACCAATAACGACAGATATGCCAAGAACTACAATAGCACCGATAAAGGTCCAGAAATTCCTGAAAGGAGTGAATTATCCGGCCAACAGGCAAAAGCTTATCGAGGCTGCAAAGAGGAATAAAGCAGACACTGAAGTGATCTCGCTTCTCGAGAGATTAAAGGGAGATGCATTTAACAGCCCTGCTGAAGTGAGCAAGGGAATAGGCGAAATAGACTGAGTCTTGTTGCCACATAAAAGTTCTCATGTCTTTGATACCCCGGCATTGTCCGGGGTATTTTTTTCATCCGGGCAGATCGATCCCCCTTTTGTAAGCCATGAAATGCCGAAGGACAGGAGAGCAATTGTTTCGATCCAGAATACGAATGATGATTCAGAACCTTCCTCTTCAATAAACTTCAGAAAAATAAAAATTGACAGGATGCAGGCCAGGATGGCAATCCCGCAGAATATATAGATACTGTTCCGGTTTATTTTCCGGGTGGTCCTTGCTCCTTTCGTAAACAGGAACAGGGAAATGCAGGCCAGGAGAATAAAAAAGCCTGCTGCACTAATAAAATGAACGGTACTAATAATCGTGCCTGTCTCATGTTCCTTTGTGGGAAAAAAGGCCACGCCAAGGGCGAAAAAGCCCACAAGATTGGTGAGCCACCTGTCCCATGCATCATACCCCCTGTAAAAGAACATGAACAGCGCTATGGCACAGACTGCCCCGACAAAAACATCGCGCATCCCTGAATAATAATATATGCTGATAGAGCCGAGCACCGATTTCCCGCCGAAGCACAGGAAATCTCCGAAAATCAAAGTGAAAGGCAGAAGAATGCCTGTCCATCCCACAGCTTTCCTCAGGGTGAGATAAGAATAGATCAGGTCGTCATTCTGCTTCATAAAAGATTGAAAATGTCCCTTCAAGATAAGAAAGAATTTTGTTTGATGAAACAAGTCCATACCGGAACAATAACATCTCCTGTATTGTTAATTAAAAAACAATCCACCATGAAAAAGTCTGAGGAAATACTTACAGGAGTCCGCACACGTGATTCCATATCCGACGTCTGGGGTGAGCGCACTCCGTATTTCGAAAACTGGCCGGCGAGAGTCGATGAGCTGACCGAAGAAGAGCCTGACAAATGGCTGAGATCCTCCTGCGTGCTCTGTTCAAACGGTTGCGGGATGGAAATAGGGGTCAAAGAAGACCGGATTGTCGGTGTGAGGGGGATAGCAGATGACAGGACCAGTCATGGCCGGCTCGGGCCAAAAGGCCTGCACGGCTGGATGGCGAACAACAGCAGGGACAGGCTGCTGAAACCTCTCGTGCGGAAAAGCGGCAAGCTGGTCGAGGCATCATGGGATGAAGCCATGGATATGATCGTAAGAAAAACTCACGAGATAAGAGAGAAGCATACAGCAAATGCAATAGGTTTCTACACCTCCGGTCAGCTGTTCATCGAAGAGTATTACACTCTTGGCATCCTGGGGAAAGCGGGACTGGGAACGCCTCATATGGACGGCAACACGAGGCTTTGCACTGCAACAGCCGCCGCAGCCTTGAAATTATCCTTCGGAACAGACGGCCAGCCCGGTTCCTATACAGACCTCGACACAACAGAAGCTGTTTTCCTGGTGGGCCATAACATGGCTGAGCAGCAAACGGTTCTCTGGACAAGGATCCTCGACAGGCTCGCCGGACCGAATCCTCCCAGGATTGTCGTAATCGATCCCAGGAGAACATTCACAGCCGAAAAGGCCGATGTCCACCTTGCCCCACGGGTAGGAACGAATGTTGCCGTGCTGAACGGCCTTCTGAACCTGGTGATCCGGAATGGGTATACTGATTCAGATTATATCAGCCGGCATTCCATCGGTTTTGAGCAGCTGGATAAAACGGTTTCTCTTTATACTCCTGAAAAAGTCCAGGAAATGACGGGAATACCGATGTCGAAGCTGAGAGCCGCTGCGGAAATACTGGGCACTGCGAAATCACTTGTTTCAACGGCGCTCCAAGGTGTTTACCAGTCGATGCAGGCAACCGCAGCAGCAGTACAGATAAATAACCTGCACATCATCCGTGGCCTCATCGGGAAGAAAGGCAGCGGCATATACCAGATGAACGGGCAGCCTACTTCACAGAACACCAGGGAGACCGGCGCAGATGGCGACCTGCCCGGGTTCAGGAACTGGGA
>DATGWQ010000329.1:0-3204 GCA_035299385.1 Bacteroidales bacterium
TTGTCTTTTTCGGACCTGTTTCGGCCTTTGCCGAATTTAAAAAACACATTCAGGACAACTGCAGATTTTTCTTTCATTCCTATGCTGACGGTGAAAATGCTTTCAGAAAGGATATTTTTGAAGGTGTTTCACTCATCTCACCGGGCTATCTCTTTACTGTTAATGGCAAGGAATACAGGGATGAATTTCTCAGGACTTACGGCAGTCCTCCGGGTGACGCATCTGCCTTTGCATACGACATGACCGATGCTGTGATAAGATCAGTGACGGTCTCCACCGATGACGTTGATTCGCTTAAAAACTACCTGCGGAAGACTGATTTTGAAGGAGTAACGGGAAGGATCAGCTTTGATGAAAGAGGAAATCGTTTGTGGAAGCCGGAGCTTATGACAGTGAGGAAAGGGGAGTTTGTGAGAGAGCGTTGAACGAGGGATCCTTCACTACGCTGCCGCTTCGTTCAGGATGAAAAATGTCAGTTTGTAGTCAAAAAGGGGAAAGAAGCGGCGCGTTTGAATTAACTTTGATCTCAGGATGAGACTAATTCCAAAGGCGCCGCTTCTTTCCCCTTAGCACTCAATACAAATTGTCATCCTCTGAGCTTGCGAAGATTTGTGAAGTGAAGGATCCCCTCGAACCAGCTGGAATAAGATCATATGGATCGGAGAAAATACCCATTGATGAATTCAAATACAATTCAGAATTGAAATTTTTACAGCTTTGGGTTGACGTCAACGGGGGCAGGGGTGGGTCAATAATGAGAGAGATATAGAGGGGCAAATAAGGAATTTGACTAACTTTGAATAGATCCTTTGAACGAATTTCCGGAGAGATTGCACCTATGAAGAATATAACTTTCCTTTCGGTACTTATCATGCTGGCTCTTTCTATGCAATTCTGCAGGAATAAGGCTGGACGCAGCCAGCAGGATGCCACGGACCTCATGTCTGCACGAACGCTTGGCCTGGCATACCTGGAAGAATTCAAGCTTGAAGAAGCTGAAAAAGAGTTTCTGAAATTCATCGATCTCTCACCTGAAGACAAATTCGGATATGCAAACCTGGGCCTGACCTACCTGAGAATGGGCAACTATCCCGAAGCTGAAAAGCAGCTTAAGAAAGCCATGGAAATCGATTCGGCAGACGCAGACATCAGACTCATTCTTTCCACGGTTTACAAGATGAATGACCAGCCTGACAACGCGATCGAAGAGCTCAGGAAAGCTTTGTCATTTGCTCCTGATCATGTGAAGGTCCTTTATGAAATTTCAGAACTGTATTCAGACAGAAATGATGCGGGCTCATTAGCCGAAAGGAAGGATTATCTCCAGAGGCTTATCAAAAGCGCACCCGGCAATATTGTTCCGAAACTTAACCTCACTGAGATCCTCCTGAAGGAAGGCAGCTCAGATGGAGCAGTGGAGCAGCTGGAGATAATCAGGAAGCAGTTTCCCGAATTTCCTAAGGAATCAGTCGATTACTATGACAAAGCCCTGGCAGCATTGAGGCAGAACAATATGAAGGAGGCGACAATAGATTTCACGATTTTTCATAATTATCTAAAAGTCACACCGACTTACCAGGCGGGAATGATGGACCTGAAAGGTCCGGGCGGCTCACTGATAGGCTTTCCTCTTATTACCTTCGACAGGCAGACATCTTCAGCCTTGCAGCCTGATGAATCCATCCTGGATGTGATCAAATTTACCGAGGTTTCTGTCCCGGCCGGTCTCGGCCCGCATAATCCTGCCGGTGCAGGACAAGATGATTTTTCCTTTGTGGAAGCCGCAGATTATGACGGTGATGAAGATATTGACCTGTATGTATCTGGACCTGATCCTTCATCTTCTTCATTCACGCACAGGCTTTACAACAACAATTCAGGCCTTTTCACAGATGTCACCGCCGCAGCAGGGCTCAACCAGTCGGGAAAGGAATCTTCAGCGGTTTTCGGAGATTATGACAATGACGGTTTCCTCGATCTTTACATCATGAGGGATGACGGCGATATCCTGTACAGAAATGACGGCAAAGGTAAGTTCGTCAATGTAACATCCCGCTCCGCGATCGGAAGCAAGACCGGAGGGAATGCCGGTTTGTTTGTGGATGCTGATCATGATGGCGACCTCGATCTTTTTGAAGCCAGGTCAAACGACGGGAATCTTCTTGAACGCAACAATTCTGACGGCACCTTCACGGAACAGGCTGAAAAGATGAACCTTGCAGGACGAAACCTGGTCAGTTCAGATGCGGCATTCGGCGATTTCGATGAAGACGGCGACATAGATATTATTGTCTCAAACGAGAATCAGAGCAACCTGCTATATTCCAACAGCAGGCAGGGCATCTTTGAGGATGTTACACAGGAGAGCGGGCTGGAAAGCAGGGGCCGCACTGCCGCCATTGCCGTGAGTGATTACAATAATGACGGGTTTCTCGATTTATTCACCGGGTCAGAAAACGGTGCAAAGAACATTCTTTACAAAAATGATGGTACCGGCAAGTTCAGTGAAGATAAAGGATCAACGGAGATCTCGCGGCTGCTTGAGAAAGTAAATGTTCACGATGCGGCCTTTTTTGATTTTGACAACGATGGATTTGCAGACCTGTTTATCGCAGGCGAAAACATCGATAAAAACGGGAAAGGCGTATTCCTTCTTCATAATGACGGCAAAGGAAACTTCAGCAATGTCTCTCACCTGATCCCTGAAGAAATCAATTCAGGCACAGGCATTGCAGTATTCGATTACAATGATGACGGCGATAACGATATTGCTTTAGCCCGTCCCGGCGGCGCTGTTGCACTGCTCAGGAATGACGGCGGCAATAACAACCATTATGTCAAGATCAGGCTTGTCGGGTTGCGGGCGGGAAGCGCAAAGAACAATCATTTCGGCATTGGCGCAAAAATCGAGATCAGGGCTGGTGATCTTTACCAGACCATGGTCGTGACAAATCCGGCTGTTATGTTTGGTCTTGGGAACCGTTCCGCTGCCGATGTGGTGAGGATAACCTGGACCAACGGAGTCCCGCAGAATCTCTTCATGCCCGCGGCCGACCAGGCGCTGATAGAAGCCCAGACGCTTAAGGGTTCCTGCCCCTTCCTGTATGCCTGGGATGGTCAGAAATTTGAATTCATCAAGGACATAATGTGGAGAAGCGGGCTCGGCATGCCCCTGGGCATTATGGGAGGCAATACTGCCTATGC
>DATGWQ010000330.1:0-35012 GCA_035299385.1 Bacteroidales bacterium
CTTTTGAGAGAAGAATACATACCATTAACCTGGGCAATAACCCTGTCTTTGGTATCGAATATCGATTCCTCCTGAACTGAACTTATTGGTGCCGGATTCATCCATTCTTCTTTAACGCATCCGTTCATCAATAATATAATAACGAATACGACCGAAATTTTGAATATATTTTTCATATTACGAACTTCTTTTAGAGGTTAAAAACTTAGATTCACTCCGAAGGAATATGTCCTTGCCTGTGGAGCAGTGTTCCTATCTATACCAGGTGCCACATTTGAGTCTGTATTTGTGGAAACCTCCGGATCGGATCCTGAGTAGCCTGTAAGTATGAATGCATTGAATATCTGTGCGTATACCCGGATTTTTTCAATATTCATACCATTCTTCCAAACATTTTTAAATGAATACCCAAGAGAAATGTTGCGGACCTTAAGATAGTCTCCCTTCTCTATGTTTTCAGAGATCGGGAAACTGGAACCGTTAGAAACATTATCATTCCAGATTGGTTTCGGAATATTAGTAATATCACCTGCCTGTTTCCATGCCGTTTCATACACCTCAAGAGAGTTATTCCACCATCTTTGATCTCTTATTCCTGCTTTTGAACCAGCATATACATAGAATCCAAAAGCATAGGTCATATTCAAAGAAAAATCAAGATTTTTCCATGCAACGGTATTATCGATACCACCATAATATTTCGGCAGAGGCGAGGCAAATGCAATTCCGTCATTTGCAGTGTTGATTGAAGGTGCTACTCCACCATCTGACTTGTAGGTCCACTTATTGGCATTTTCGTGACTGTAAAGTATCTCCTCTCCTGCTTTGTTTACAAATATTCTGCGACCTGTCTGAGGATCAACGCCTCGTGTCTCAACAGCCAGAAGGTTACCAACAGGTAGCCCAACAACAGTTATATTAGTAGTTTCCAAATCGCCGGTAGTTGAACGAATTTCAGTAACCTCAGAGTCAAGTTCGGTAACTTTGTTTGTAAGGTAGGTGAAGTTAAAATTAGTTGTCCAGCTGATATCAGGTTTAGAGATATTGAAGCTTGTGAGAGAAAATTCAAAGCCTTTATTGTACATCGACCCAACGTTGAATGGGATGGAGTTTCCGGGAATACCCTTGGATGGTGATTGTGGAAGATTGAGAATCAAGTTATTGACATCGTTATAGAAGTAACCTAATTCTGCCTGTAACCTATCTTTAAGAAGACCGAAACTCATACCGACATCATATTTGTCACTTGTCTCCCATTTGAGATCAGGATTACCAGCCTGTGAAAAAGCAAATGATGAAGAACCACCATAAAGACCACCTCCATAAAGGAATAATGAGCTATAGTTACCGATGCCAAACATATTACCGACGCGACCATAACTTGCTTTCAATCGCATATCGGAGAATATTTCACCAAGACCTTTCATGAATTCTTCATTAGAGAGATTCCACATAAGTGAAACTCCTCCAAAATTTCCATATTTATTGTCTTTTGAAAGTCCACTGTATCCATCCCGGCGGTAGCTCCCCTCCAAATAATATTTTTTATTCCAGTTCAAGCTGGCCCTGCCGAAAACTGACGAATAGAAGTTTTCACCAAAACTCCCGCCAGGTATGGCAGTATTTGCAGCCCATGAACCAGCAAAGGATGTGAAGAAGGGATCACTGACTAATTGTTTATCTGCGTTCCAGCTTCGGCCTGATGTTTTCTGTTGTTCAGTACCTGCAAGTAATCCAATGTTTAATTTTTCAACCAGTGTCAAATTATAATTAATAGTGTTTGTCCATGTCCATCTGTTATCCCTGCCTGTCCAGTTATATGCATAACCTTTATAACTGTAACCATCACCTCCGATCGGGGACCAATAAGTAGTGGTTTCTCTTGTAAGGTTATCCATGCCATAAACTGTCTTGATTACAAGATTTTTTACGGGTTCGAAACTTCCGGTGAGAGTGGCAATGATTCTGTCAGAAGTCGTTGTGTGTTTGTCTGTGGCAAAAATCTGTGCAGGATTGTAATAGCCCAGTCCACTTGTTGGGAGTCCAGTGCCCATGCTACCCATTGCACCGTTTACTATATTAAATGTCCCATCATTATTATATGGTGCAAGAATTGGAGGAAGAACAAATGCCAGACGGGCAGCGCCTGCAGTTGAGAAGTTAGATCCTGTATTAGGTGATTCTGTATATCCGTTAGTGTAGGCAAAATTAGCGCCCAGTGTTATGTATTTATTAACCTTGTGATCTACATTCATCCTTGCGTTCTTCCTTGTGTAGAAGTTATTTTTAATCATACCGTCCTGATCACTGTAACCAACTGAAAGGTAATATGAGGTACTTGGGGATGATCCGGATATCGTAAGTGCATGGTTCTGCTGAAATCCTTTACGATAAATGTAATCAGCCCAATTTGTAGCGATTGGATTACCATTTACATCATTAGCACGCACCAGCGGTGTCCCGTTTACATTTGCGATAGCGCGGTTTTTATGCTCAAGATACTGGTCTGCATTCATCATATCAAATAATCTGAATGGTTCGGTAAATCCTGCGTAACCATCATAAGTTACCTTTGTACGGGCTCCAGAACCACGCTTAGTTGTTATTATAATAACACCATTGGCAGCCCTTGAGCCATAGAGTGCTGTAGCTGAAGCATCCTTAAGAATCTCCATTGATTCAATATCGTTCGGATTAATGTCTGCCAGTGAATTCTGGATAGCGGTTCCACCAATATTTCCAGTGAATATGGGTACGCCATCAACTACAACCAGCGGATTTGAAGAAGAGGTTATAGAGTTGAAACCTCTGACCCTAATAACAGGAGGGTTATTAAGGACTCCGTTAGGCATGGTAATTGAAACGCCTGCAGCTTTCCCGGCAAGAGCCTGGTCAAAGCTTTGAACAGGAACGGCTCTGATATCAGCTCCTTTCACAGACGATACTGATCCCGTAATATCACGTTTCTGTTGTGTGCCGTAAGCTACAACAACTACCTCATCAACCTTAAAAAGATCCTGCTCAAGACTCACATCAATATTAGTACGTCCGCCAAGGGAAATCTCCTGAGTACGGAAACCAATAAAGCTTACAATCAGAGTCTCAACTTTTGTGGGAGCAGAGAAAGCAAATTTCCCATTCACGTCTGTTAGAGCTCCAATTGTAGTGCCTTTAACAAAAACAGAAGCTCCTGCAATCGGCATTTTATCCTCGGAACTGGTTATAGTCCCGGATATTTGCACTGTCTGGGCAAAAGCAAGGTTGCCTGCCAGTATCAGCAGTGACAAAAGCGTAAAGATTTTTCTCATACGAAAAAAGGTTAGGTTTAGATAAAGTTATCATTGCGAATATATTTAAATATTTCGTATGCCAAAAATCAGTTTTAATTATTATTAACGCTTAGAGCGTATAAAAGCTCATTTTAGGAGCTTGTCGGTGACAATTTTTAATATTTCATTGCATTCTTCTAATGATTTTGCTTCGATTTCCTCAGCTTCATTGAGAACTGACTGTATAAATGCAGCATCGGAGAGACCGGATATGTTTATCCTCACATTAAGAAAGGCTCCGCTGATGCAGGCTCTCAAGGCAAGCGCGCCAACGGCAGCATCAGTGATGGAATTGGGGTTTCCTGTCGTAACCATGGCCCGTGCCAGCTCGTAACCTTGTACTGCTGTCTGCATAACCGTGAATGGCACGATAGTGGCCTTTTTCGTAGCTTCCGCAATTGCAGCCTTCCTTATTTTCTTATCCTGTTCTGTCAGTTTTGGCAATGAAAATGCAGTCATTATCTCCCTGTAGGCATTTGTGTCCTCATCGACAAGGTTCAGTAATTCATTCTGGATTTTCTTGCCCTTTTCAGCCCAATCTGAAAACTCCTTCCATCTTTCATCCCATCCTTTCTTATGGGCCGACAGGTTTGCGACCATCGTCCCCAGAGACACTCCCAGCGCACCCATGTAAGCCGACGCCGAACCGCCTCCGGGCACCGGCGCTTCCGAAGCAGTCAGCTCCATGTAACCTTTAAGGCTCAGGTCGGTCAGCAGTTCCTTCTTATCATCTTTTTCAATCACATATTCTATAATTTTCTCTTTCGGCTCAAAAGGATGAATATCATTCAGTCCGAGCGACCGTATTGCAATATTTATAAGCTCATCATCGGGCACTCCTGTTGAACGCTGTTGTTTTTCAAGGTAGTACCTGCCCGCATCGAGCATCGATTTGAGCGGTATCAGGCCGACAAGCTCCGAGCCCGTCACTCTCACTCCCCGTGCATCAGCCTTTTTCACAGCTTCTTCAAAAGCAACATGGACAGGTGTTACGGAAATATTTGTCAGGTTCATCGAGATCTGTGCTATTCCGTATTCCTCAATGTACCAGCCTATGGCTTTCACCGACTTAAGTGTTCCTGGAATTGTAACCGTTTCGCCTTTTTCGTTTTTTGTCGTCCGGCCTTTCTCACGGACATCGAAGGCTATGGCATTTGCACGGCGAGTGGAAGTTGTGTTGAGATTTACATTATATGCTACAAGGAAGTCCCTTGCACCCACCGCCATCGCACCTGAGCGCATATTGTGCACTGAAGGCCCGAAATCAGGTTTCCATTCCGGGTCGGCAAGCTTTCTCTGGAGTCCTTCATACTCCCCCGACCTGCAATCGGCAAGGTTCCTGCGCTTCTCACTGAAAGCCGCATTCTCATAGCAATAAACCGGTATATTCAGCTCTTTTCCAATCCGTTCTGCAACAGCCCTCGCTATCACGACAGTCTCCTCCATTGTGATGCCCGAAACAGGAATGAAGGGCAGGACATCGGTAGCGCCCATCCTTGGATGCGCCCCGCGGTGCTTTGTCATATCGATGAGCTCAGATGCCTTTCTGACTGCCCTGAAGGCAGCTTCCTGAACGGCTTCAGGTTCACCCACAAACGTCACCACTGTCCTGTTGGTATCTTTTCCGGGATCGACATCCAGCAGCTTTATTCCTTCCACCGATTCAATAGCATCAGTGATATGGCTGATTACCAGCATATCACGTCCTTCACTGAAATTGGGAACACATTCGATAAGTTGTTTAGTCATATGTATTTTAATTATTAATCAACCACCCCGGCCGGGAAAAGACAACTCATTTCATTGGTCTTCAGGTCCGGCCACCCCTCCTTCAAAAGGAGGGGAGAATATGTTATCTCTACCGTTTTCTCTACACCTGAGCGTGAGGGGAAAGTCCCTCCCTTTCAGGGGAGGGATTTAGGGAGAGGTCTGGAGAATCCCTCTCAGTATCACACTCTCAATCAGATCACTCCCAAATGCATATGGCATAAAGTGGATGGAGGGCATCGGTTTTGTAATAAACAGGTTCGCCACTTTGCCTCTTGTCACTGAGCCGTGAGTTTCTGAAATGCCCATCGCATATGCAGCGTTGATTGTCACTGCGTTGACTGCCTCCTCTGGCAGCATCTTCCATCTTATGCACGCCAGCGACATCACAAGCTTCATATTACCCGATGGGCTCGAGCCGGGGTTATAGTCGGACGCAAGGGCTACCGGCAGTCCTGCCCCGATCATTTTTCTCACGGGAGGATCGGGCAATCCAAGGAAAAATGACGAGCCTGGCAGCAACGTAGGGATTGTTTCAGTTCCCATTAATGCCTTAATCTCGTCATCACCGGAACATTCCAGGTGATCAACAGAAAGCGCATTGTACTTCACACCTGCCTGCACCCCGCCTGAAAAACCCAGCTCATTTGCATGAAGCTTTGCCCTCAGGCCGTATTTCATACCCGCCATAAGGATGCGTTCGGTATCCTCAATAGTGAAGAAACCGTCATCACAGAATACATCTATATAATCCGCAAGCTCCTCTGAGGCAATAACGGGGATCATCTCGTTAATAACAATATTCAAATACTCATCCCTGTTGCCCCGGTATTCTTCAGGTACTGCATGAGCGCCAAGGAATGTGGCCCTGATCTCAAGCGGAGAATTGCTTCTTATCTTTTTGATAACCCTCAGCATCTTCAACTCGTCTTCAGTGTTCAGACCATATCCGCTTTTAATCTCAACTGCTCCCGTGCCCAGCTTTATGATCTCGTTTATCCTTACCATCGACTGTTCATACAGCTCATCCTCTGAAGTATTATGCAGAAGCCTGGCCGAGTTGAGGATACCTCCTCCCCTTTTCGCAATTTCAGCATAGGAAAGCCCTCTCAGCTTGTCGGTGAATTCAGCTTCCCTGCTTCCTGAATAAACAATATGCGTATGAGGATCACAGAATGAAGGAAAAACGAATCTGCCTGAAGCATCAATGGTCCGGAGCCCTTCAGCACTCTGCAATTTTCTGAATTTTTCATCCTTCATGCTGCCGAAATCATCGATAATACCGTCTTTTACAAGCAGCCACGCATCATTTAACGTATCAAGATGCGACATTTCCCTGCCTGAAAGTTTCAGGATATTACTGTCCAGGATTCCCGTAATTCCCTTTATATTCCTTATTAGCAGCTTTGTAAGCATTTAGTCGTATTATTCAAGTCCTAAGGTAGCAAATATTCAAATTGCTGTTGGTGATGTCCTTTTTTATTTATCTTTAACTCACTGTAACAAAACCTGAAACGATGAAAAAAACCTTCCTGCTGCTCATGATCGCTTCAATCGGACTGAGTGCAACTTCACAGGAAAAAGAAGTTAAAACCGGATGGAAATTAGGTGGAGCGTTGCCCGCCATTTCTTTTGATACTGATCTCGGTTTTCAATATGGTGCCCTCGTTAAAATAAATAATTATGGCGACGGCAGTAAATCTCCTGATTACATTGATCAGATTTATGCAGAAGTATCCAGGTACACCAAAGGAAGCGGAATATACAGGTTCATGTTTGAATCATTTCACATTATTCCAGGTATTCACTTTACAAGCGACCTGAGCTATCTTCCCGATATGGCAAATCATTTCTACGGTTTCAATGGTTATGAATCCGTCTTCAATAACACCTGGATGGACGATTCTCAAACAGATGGATACAGGAGCAGGATGTTTTATA
Organism: Bacteroidales bacterium; assembly: GCA_035299385.1. Classification (GTDB taxonomy): domain Bacteria; phylum Bacteroidota; class Bacteroidia; order Bacteroidales; family VadinHA17; genus LD21. The sequence continues at coordinate 7,038 of DATGWQ010000330.1, forward strand.
GGTTCCAAAGAAACCAGTTCAGGTCCAAAAATGATTTCGACGGAAAACTGGCTGGTGAGCATTTCAGATGGAGCGCCGGTTTTGCATTTCAGAACTTCGATATTTCATCTGTTGACATAGAAAAGCTCAACAAGGGTAAAAAAGACCAGCTGCGTTCGATTGAAGAAATGCCGGGACTTTTTGAACGTTATCAGACACTCACCATAATTCCGGCAGATGAAGCAAAAGGTGGTTGGGTGAATACATTAAGAGCCGGGATGATATGGGACAGCCGTGATAACCGGCCCAACCCCATGAAAGGTCTGTGGACAGAAGCCGGTTTTGAATTTGCACCGGGTTTTATGAATAAGGACATTTCATTTACCAGGTTCTACATAACACACAGGCAGTATTTTACAATTATCGAGAGGGATCTTGCCTTTGCTTACAGGCTCGGATATCAGTCAACAATAGGAGGCCATACACCTTTCTATTACCAGTCACAGCTTATCACTTCACGGCTCACAGGCGCTACCAGCGAAGCTCTGGGTGGAGCAAGCAGCATGAGAGGGGTGATGAGGAACAGGGTCATGGGTGATGGATTTATCTACGGCAACCTGGAACTGCGCTGGAAACCAATTCACTTCACTTTTCTCAAACAACCGGCATACATAGGACTGAATGGATTTTATGACTTTGGTTTAATTACCAACATGGTGAATATGCCTTCAGATTTACAGGGAAGATTCATAAGCAGCTTCCCGCTTGAACAATTTTCCGACTACTTCAATCCTGGTGGTGAAAAGCTTCACCAGAGTGCGGGTATAAGCATCATGCCTGTCTGGCACGAAGATTTTGCAATTGCTATTGATATCGGAAAATCCTTTAATCCACAGGATGGAAATATAGGATTTTCGATAGGAGTGGATTACCTGTTCTGAAAATAAAAACTTTAAACGCAAAGGGTCGCCAAGGAAGACGCAATGATCGCAGAAGTTTTCAAAGATGATTGGCTTTGCGCTCTTTGCGTTTTTTACTTTGCGTGCTTTGCGTTAAAGGATTTTTAAAACTGCTTCAGGAAAACCGACAATGCTATACCTATTATATTGCCCAGCATAAGACCGATTATGCCGCCGGTGATCCCGGTTATCATAACATCCTTGTTTTTCAGGGATTTCGCCACGAGCGGTACAAACGGAGGTGAAAAGATAAGCGCCGTGGAAGTGATAAGGAAATTATCCGAATCTATCCTGAATATTTTTGCAAGTATCAAATGAAGCACAAGTGAGCCGAAATAACACCAGGTGATGAAAACTATAAGCCTGGTCATCTCTATGTTTGCGATCTTCTCCAGGTTGGCCATTGAAGCAACAGTCAATGCGAAGACCAGTATCAGGTACATGCCCAGCTGGAACGATTTTTCTATACCGTTTATCTTTTTAATCATTGAAGCGCCTATTCCCAGAAGAGTTACGGACAGGATCACCACCGCATTGAAATTGATGGCAGGGATGAGTGACTTCATGAGTATTCCTATTCCTCCCGATGCCGCTGCAATGATAACAGCAAGCAAAAGAGCTTTGACAAGCGGCAGTCGCTTGCCTTTCCTGAGCATTCCGCTGAAATCGTCCGGGTCGGAAGTTTCCATGCTGCTACCGTCAGGATTTGACGGGGCCGGGGCAGTATCTTTTTCGATGTTTGCAGGAAGTATAAGCCTGAATATTGGTGGCGCAATAGTGATGAAGAACAACACCAGTGCCGCGCCAACAACAATGTCATAAGTTGTGGCGATGATGAAAAGTGTGGGGTCCACTTTCAGGGCTACCTGGAGTGCAACAAAATTTGGAGTGCCGCCCGTGTACATCGCCTCAAACATTGCTGCAAGCTTCCAGCTTTCGGGAAATGAATCCTTCCATATAAAGAACCCGACTGTAACCATTACTACTCCTGCAATAAGTCCCAGTATTAAGGAAAGAAAGCCTTTGGATGCCGAGCTCATCCATCCTCTGATGTTAAGTGAAAAAAGGAGAAGCGGAAATGCAATTATCACTGCTGCTGCTGGGATCATGTCATGCACGGTCGCGATCTGGTTTACCAGCACATCCTCTGCTCCGATTTTTCCATTGTCGATAAGAGTCGTCAGCTCCGCGTCCGGCAAAACAGGTCTTCCCGCAAGTGCAAGATTGTACTGCCTGCTGCCTTCAGGGAAGATACCAATGCTTCCGATTGCGATGCCGACCAGGTATGCCACCCCAATAGTTCCGATCTTCTGCAGAAGGGTCCATTTCCTGCAGAGCCAGATTATAACTATAGGAAAAAACAGGTAGAAACAGACAAGAAGAACGATCCTGATCATAACCCTGGTTTTAGATCAGATCAAAGATAAAAAAAGCCTCAGGATTAAGGTAGAATGTTCTGAAAAATAGGTTTTTATACTTACAAGGCGGAAGGCGGAAGGCGAAAGGCGAAAGGAAAATTCTGTCCTTATTCTACCGATTACTGAATACCGAATACCGATTACCGATTACTCACATTCTTCAAAACTCTTCCTATACTGTTCGATAGCCTTCAGGCTCATGCCCATGCTTGAGAAGCCGCCATCGTGGAAGAGGTTCTGCATTGTTACCTTCCTGGTCAGATCGGAGAAAAGCGTGACGCAATAATTGGCGCAATCTTCGGCTGATGCATTGCCCAGCGGCGACATCCTTTCCGAGAAGTCGACAAGCGAATCAAACCCATGGATTCCACTACCGGCCGTGGTTTCAGTCGGTGACTGCGAAATAGTATTGATCCTCACCTTCCTCTCGCGTCCATAAATGTAACCGAAGCTCCTGGCAACCGATTCAAGCAGAGCTTTAGCATCACCCATGTCATTGTATCCTGATAATGTGCGCTGGGCTGCAACATATGAGAGTGCAACGACGGAGCCCCATTCCATTATCGCATCGTATTTATAGGCTGTCTGAAGTATCCTGTGGAAGCTGAGGGCTGAAATATCGAATGTCTTGAGCATATTCTCATAATTCGTCTGCTCGTATGGTATGTCCTTCCTCACATTCGGGGACATCCCTATCGAGTGAAGGATAAAATCGAACTGGCCGCCGAATATCTTCATCGTCTCCACTACGAGGTTGTCTATATCCTCCATTTTTGTTGCATCTGCAGGGATCACCCTGCTCCCTGTCGACTCTGCCAGCTGGTTGATGGTACCGAGCCTCATTGCAACAGGCGAGTTCGTCAGTACCAGCTCTGCGCCGTTCTGATGACATTTTACAGCGACCTGCCATGCTATCGATTTTTCGTTCAGGGCGCCGAATATAAGCCCTTTCTTTCCTTCGAGAAGTTTATTTTGCATAATGAATAATATTCACTAAATTTATTAATAATGAGTGCAGTCGTCAGTTTGCTGCTGCATCGAGAAGCTCTCGGGCGTTTCGCATGGCAGTTTCTGTCACCTCGCTGCCGCTCAGAAGTCGCGCCACCTCCATGACCCTTTCCTCGCGATTTAACAATTTTACCCTCGTGAATGTTGAATCATGCTCATCATCCTTGTATACGTGATAGTGACGGGTGCCCCGTGATGCGACCTGCGGAAGATGCGTTATATTGACAACCTGCATGTACTTCCCCATGCCGGAAAGTATCTGTCCTACCTTGTCTGCGACCTCCCCGGACACGCCCGAATCTATCTCATCGAAGATTATGGTCGGCAGATTGTTATATTTTGTAAGAAGTGACTTAAGGCTGAGCATTACTCTCGACAATTCACCGCCCGAAGCCGTTTTTGCAAGGTTTTCGGGAGACACCTGCCTGTTTGCAGAAAAAAGAAAATCTGCATGATCGATGCCTGAGGAATTGAAATCCGGAAGTTTTTCAAGCATTATGCGGAACCTGCCGTTCGGCATCCCGAGCTGCCTAAGCAAATCAGTCACCTTCTGCTCTATTTCAGGGAGGACTTTCATTCTTTTGACAGAAATGGATTCCGCTGTTCGTGAAAGAGAAGAATGAGCTTCCTTCAGCTTCTTTTCAAGTTCCGAAAGCCGCTCATCGCTTGTTATTATCGAATCGACCAGTCCCCTGATCTCCTCCCTTTTTGTTGCCAGCTCTGAGTCATCTTTGGCCTTGTGCTTCTGCATAAGCGAGTAAATCAGATCAAGCCGGTCATTTACCATAGTCAGCCTGCCTGGATCAGCCTCGATTTTTAAAGAAAGCCTTTCAATTTCAGCCGCAAGGTCGTCGAGCTCTATGACCGAGGATTCAGCCCGATGGAAAAGTGTTTCAGCTTCCGGAAGGAAAGATTTAATTTTAGCCAGGTTGTTTTTTATCTCCCTTAGCATCGCGAGAACCGATTCTCCTTCCCTGCTGAAAAGTTCGGAAGAACCGCTCAGTGCCGAATGTATCTCGCCGGCATGTTCGAGCACTTCCTGCTCGGCTTCGAGCTCTTTCTGCTCCCCTTCCTTCAGCTTCGCATCATCAAGCTGGCTGAGCTGAAAGCGGTAGTATTCCAGGTCGGACTTGCTCTTTTCCGCTTTTTCGCTCACTTCGACGAATTCCCTCTTCAGGCTTGAATATTCAAGAAAATTCCTTTTGTAGTCATCCATTGTTTTGCCAGCGCCGGCAAATGAATCTACGAGCCTGAGCTGAAATGAATTGTCATTCAGCATAAGCGTCTGGTGCTGCGAATGGATATCGATAAGCCTGTCACCAAGTTCCTTCAGAAGATTGATCGTTACCGGGGTATCGTTGATGAATGCCCTCGACTTGCCTGCCGGATTGATCTCCCTTCTTATTAAGGTTGTCGGATCGTAATCGAGGCTGTTACTTTCGAAGAATCCGCTGAGCTCGTATTCATCTATCCTGAATGTGCCTTCGACAATGCATTTTTCGTTTTTCTCCAGGAGTACCGCAGTGTCGGCCCTGTTTCCGAGTATGAGAGACAGCGCTCCGAGCAGGATCGATTTGCCTGCGCCCGTTTCTCCGGTAATGATGGTGAGGCCATTGCCGAACTCGATATCAAGCTCACGTATAAGTGCGTAGTTCCTGACTGACAGTTTAAGGAGCATTTCAGAGAGTTATAATCAGTTCGCAGCGGTTATCTTTTCGTATTTTGACTTATTAGCAGGGTCAATCTCGGTCAGGATCTGTACAACACGGCTCTTCTCCTCGGGAAACGCTTCGGAAAAGATATTTATGAACTCGTCGGACTTGGCCTCCAGCACAATCTGTATATAATACATGAAAGGGTCAGGCTTCCTCCTGTATACATCCTGGACCATTCTGAGGCTTTCCACCATGCTTGTCCGGGCTTCGGCTATCCTCGATTCAAGCCTGTCGAGACCGTTGATGTCATAATCATAGATGAACTGACGCACCGGCTCATATTCCTTGTCGAGAATGTTTTTAACGAGCCAGTAGCGGTTGCGGTTGCGTGACGAGTCGTATGGTTTCCAACCGGGTTCCGGTGCATTCTGGGCATTATTCACGATTTTTTCAGCTACCTGGAAGAACTCAGTTCCGCCCAAAGGTGAAAAGGAATCATAATCAAATCCCAGGATCATGTATGCATAATATGCCAGCACTGAAACGAGGTTCGATTTATGTGAGTTGGGGTCAAACTCGAGTGGCTGAAACTCGACATACCTGAACTGGAAACTGTTGTCGATGAAGTTAAGCATCGTGGAATTATATGTTGTGTTGAATACAGGCCTCCGGAGCTGGACCTGTATCGTTCCGCGGAATTCATCGGCTGAAAGCTGGTCGTTGAGGTTGATCAGGATGTTGCAGTCTACTCTTTCGGCATAGCTGAAAACATGATTAGTCCATACGGTACCGTTCATGAATTCGTAGATGTCGCGCTGCATGGTCTCGAAAACCTGCCTGTTGGAACCCTGGATCTGCTGTGCGGAGATCTGTACATTGCAGTTCAGCTCCTGGGCACCGGCGGAAATTGTCGTGAGCGCCAGTAAAAGCATTAGGTGATATCTCCTGAACTGCAATAATCTCATTTTGATAAATCTGCTGTCATTGAAACAATCCTGTCAAGAATATCTCGTGCAGCTTCCGCCTTTGATTTCAACTCAAATTTATCAATATTATTGTTTCTGTCAATTATTGTTATCCGGTTTGTATCATGACCAAAACCTGCGCCCTGATCTTCAAGCGAATTCAATACGATCAGGTCAAGATTCTTCTTTTTGAGCTTTGCTTTTGCCTCGCTGATGCCTTCACCTGTTTCAAGGGCAAAGCCGACCAGCAGCTGGTATTTCTTTTTCATCCGGCCAAGCTCAGAAGCTATGTCCGTTGTGGGCTTGAGCCTGAGAACAAGCTCCTTCCCGTCTTTCTTTATTTTTTTACTGCTGACCTCCCCGGGTGCATAGTCGGCCACTGCGGCGGCTAATATCGCAATGTCGCATGACGGGAACTCAGAGATGCAGGCGGAAGCCATTTCTCCTGATTTTGTAACATTTGTTACAATCACGGACTTGTTTTCAGGGGCGATGTTCACAGGGCCCAGCACCAGCGTTACATCCGCGCCATAACAGGCGGCGGCTTCGGCCAGGGCAATGCCCATCTTTCCAGTGGAATGATTGCTTATGAACCGTACGGGGTCGAGAGCCTCACGTGTCGGACCGGCGTTGATCAGTATTTTTTTCCCTGCGAGGGGACGGATTTTTTTTTTTGAAAAGAAACCTGTGATTTCCTCAATTATCGATTCAGGCTCAGCCATCCGGCCTTTGCCCGAGAGGCCGCTTGCAAGCTCGCCTTCATCAGGTTCAAGGATGATATTGCCGAATGCTTTGAGTGTCTCGATATTGATGACTGTAGCCGGGTGTTTGAGCATGTCCATATCCATCGACGGGGCTATAAAAACAGGACACCGGGCTGAAAGGTAAGCTGTAAGCAGCAGGTTATCGGCAATGCCGGCGGCCATTTTCGCCATTGTATTGGCTGTTGCCGGCGCAACCAGCAAGAGGTCGGCCCACAAGCCAAGGTCCACGTGGCTGTTCCAGCTGCCGCTGCCCGGATCAAAGAATTCCGAGAGAACAGGATTCCTCGACAGGGTTGAGAGAGTAAGAGGCGTGATGAACTCTTTTGCACTTTGGGTCATGATGACCCTCACTTCAGCGCCCTCTTTAACGAGCAACCGGATGATATTTGCAGTTTTATAAGCTGCAATACCCCCGGTTACGCCGACAAGTATTTTTTTGCCTTTCAGCATTTAAAGGAATTTACTTCTGCTTTGATGCAGCCGTCTCCGGATTTCTCCAGAAGATCTTGCCTTCCTCGAGCTCCTGAAGGGAAATGAGAGTGGGCTTGGGAAGCCTTTCGTAGAATTTCGAAATCTCTATCTGTTCACGGTTCTCGAATACTTCCTCAAGATTGTCATTATATGAAGCGAATTCTTCCAGCTTCTTGTTAAGCTCCTGCTTCATTTCGACAGATATCTGGTTAGCCCTTCTTGCAACAATTATCACTGTTTCATAAATGTTATCCGTGCCCTTTGTAAGGCTGTCGAGGTTTCTTGTAATTGTTGTTGCCGGTGCATTCGATTTTCTGTAATCCATATCGCTTGATTGTGATTTTACCTGGTTTGTGCTGCGGCAGCTCCGGTCTGTATTTCCGAACCTGTCGGATTGGTTGCTGTTTCGCTCCCGCCGGTGCTGCTTTTCAGGAATTTGTTTGTTCTTTCAAAAATGTTGTTCACTTCTCTTGAATAAGAGCTTTTGGGGAATTCTTCCATGAACGAGTAATAATCATCGAGGGCGTCCTGGAAACGCTCCCTCTGCTTGGCCGGGAAGCTGTTCTCTGCAAGAAGGAAAAGTGAATTGAGCCTCAGGAACATCATTTCTTCCCTGTATTTGGTATTCGCGTACTCCTTGAGGCTGTTGTTCAGAGCCACAGCTGCCGCTTTGTATTCTTTCATATCATAATAGAGCCTGGCGCTCAGGTACGATTTTTCCACCAGCTTTTCCTGAAGCTCGGTGATCAGCTTCCTTGCTTCCTCGACTCTTGTGCTGTTCGGGTATTTTGTAATGAACAGCCTGAACCCGTCAATTGCATTCTTAGTGTTTTCCTGGTCGAGCTCAGGCCTGGGTGCAATAAGGTTATCGCAATAAGCAGCCATGAAGTTTCCTTCCTCTGCATGAGCGCCGAAAGGGTACTGCTCCACGAACTGCTTGAAATAGCTTGCAGCCATGAAGTAATCCTTCATCTTATAATAGCTCATTGCATTCATCCAGTTGAGGTCTTCAGCTTCAGCGCTGGCCCTGTATCTTGGTAGCAGCTGAGTGAGAAGCTCGGTTGCCTTGGCATATTGCCCGGCATCGTAATACTCCTTTGCTTTTGCCTTCTTGAGCTCATAGTCCTGGCTCTTCAGCAGTTTCTCGTATTCACCGCATGAAACTGCCAAAACGGCAATAATCAGGATTATATATAATCTGAACCTCATAAAAATGTTGCGCAAAAGTACATAAAAATTTTATAATCAGTATATCAAACGTGAGAAAAGCTGGAATATTTTGTCCAGGGGTCTTCTGGTCTTCTGGTCTTCTGGTCTTCTGGTCTTCTGGTCTTCTTGTCTTCTTGTTTGAGAGACTAGCAGACTATAAGACTAGCAGACCAACAGAGAGGTCTTCTTGTCTTCTGGTCTTCTGGTCTTCTTGTCGGAGAGACTAGCAGACTATAAGACTAGCAGACCAACAGACAGAAATAAGTATAAATAGGTATAACGCTTACATTCGTTAATCTCTAATTTTGGACAAAATTTTACAGAATCATGGACATATTTGAAAAGATAAGCAGGAACAGGGGCTCGCTGGGCCAGTATGCAATGGCAGCCCAGGGTTATTTTATGTTCCCGAAGCTTGAGGGAGAAATTGCCCCAAGAATGCAATTCAGGGGCAAGGAAGTACTCACCTGGAGTCTTAACAACTACCTTGGACTGGCTAATCACCCAGAGATCCGCAAAGCCGATGCTGAATATTGCGCAAAGTACGGCCTCGCTTACCCTATGGGTGCAAGGATGATGTCTGGTCATACCACAATCCATGAGCAGTTTGAAGCTATGGCTGCCGAATTCGTACGGAAAGAGGAAGCATACCTTCTTAATTACGGTTACCAGGGAATGATTTCGATAATCGACGCGCTTGTCGACAGGCACGATGTGATAGTTTATGATTCTGAAGCGCACGCCTGCATAATGGATGGTCTCAGGCTCCACATGGGAAAAAGGTTTGTTTTCCCTCACAACGATATTGAAAACTGCGAAAAACAGCTGCAGAGGGCAACAAAAATAGTACAGGAGACCAGCGGCGGTATCCTTGTCATAACCGAAGGCGTTTTCGGGATGGCGGGCGATCTTGGCAAGCTCGACCAGATTGTGGCGCTCAAAAAGAAATACAGTTTCAGGTTCCTTGTCGATGATGCACACGGGTTCGGAACAATGGGTGCAACCGGTGCGGGAACAGGCGAACATCTGAAATGCCAGGATGGAATCGATATTTACTTTGCAACATTTGCAAAAGCAATGGCCGGAATCGGCGGATTTGTGGCCAGTACGAAGGATGTTGTTAACTTCCTGAAATATAATCTTCGTTCACAGATCTTTGCCAAGTCGTTGCCAATGGCGATGACCCTCGGCGCAATAAAGAGGCTCGAATTCATCAAAAACCACCCGGAACAGAGGGAAAAGCTCTGGAAAATTGTAAACGTGCTCCAGAAAGGATTCAGGGATGCAGGGCTCGACATAGGCAGGACAGAATCACCCGTCACCCCGGTATACATAAAGAGCGGTGTGAACCAGGCAACCCAGATCATTTATGACATGAGGGAAAATTATGGTGTGTTCTGCTCGGTTGTAGTTTACCCGGTAGTACCCCGCGATGTGGTTATGCTCCGCATCATCCCGACTGCTGCACACACGGTTGAAGATGCCGAGTACACAATCAGGGCATTCAGGGAAATAAAGAAAAAGCTTGACAACAATGCCTACCCCGACAAAATGGCCGAGTTTCCGAAATAATACCCGTTAACCTATGAATACAAGAGCTGCCGGATGTTTGCAGCTCTTTTTTCTTATTATCGAACAAAAACCTTTAAAATCTGGTTATATTCATCAAACCGGAAAAATGTCCGGTTTTTACCCGACTTGATTTGGCTCGATGGACACCAGGAACCAGCATAATGTGTTAAAAGGATATAACATGCTTCTTTATTTTGCAGGAAGCATGATCATGTTTGAACCGAATGAGGAATGCATAACCGATTTCTGGACAAAAGGCATCCTGAAAAACCTCCCGGTGTCAAGCACAAATCCAAATTTCATCAGGGCCGCATCCCAGCTTCGCGAATCATGCACTGATACAGGCTTCTCTCCAAGATCAATGCACGAAGATTATAGCCGCCTGTTCGGATCAAAAAATGCAGGACTTGCACCCGCATACGAATCCTTTTACCGTAACCACACGCCTCCCGGCCAGAAAGGAATTGATTCCGTAAGTGAATTTTACAAATCGTACGGCTGGCAATCGAAATTCAACGGGAAAGTAAGTGACGACCACCTCGGAGTCGAGCTTCTCTTCCTGACTCTTATGATCGAAAAGTACCTTGAATTCGATGATGCAGCGTGCAAACAGGAAATGAAAAATGAGATAAGGAGGTTCATCAACAGCCACATTCTTTCCTGGATCCCCGAATGGGTTAAAGATGTTCAGGTTCATTCAAAAACACTCAGCTTCAAAGGAGTAGGCAGCCTCATACTCGCCTGCAGCGAAGATATCCTTTCTATCTGCTCGGAAGAGGAGAAAAGGGTAAGCGCTGATAAAATCAGAAATCAGGATTGAAAAATCCCAGTATTGCGCCCATATAGTATTCCCTCCACCCTTCCGCAATGTCATTGAAATCTTCATCAGGGATATTTGTATGCTCAACAGTTACGACCGAATTCTCAGCCTGAGGTGATATCGAGATCGTAACAATTGACTTCTCCTCCTGGTCGCCAAAATACCATTCCTGTACAACCTTACGGTCAGGTACAAACTCGATGTTCCTGCCGGAAATATCACCTTCCCACAGGGAAAATTCGCTGCCCGGTTCGGTGCTCATCTGTGCCGGGTACCCCGACCACAGCTCAATGGTGTAAGGATTCGTCAAAGCTGCATATACATCCGATGGCTCGGCATTTATTTTAAATGTCTTACTGAAAGTCTTCATTCTGCATTGCTAAAGGTTTCTTATTACAAGATAAACAATTTTTTCCAGATTGGGGCCGGATTTTTTAATTGTCACATCATGGGCAAGCACAGCGCGTTTTAGAATTCTCAGGGAATTTGTTATTCATAAATTTTAATAAATTTATTTCGTAAATATACGAAATGTTTTTTAGCTTTGTAAAGATAATGCATGAATGAAAATTCTCATCCTTTGTACCGGGAACAGCTGCCGCAGCCAGATGGCTGAAGGGTTTCTGCCGAGTTCAGGCGTGTCCGTGATCATATCGGAAGCACATTTCTTAAATTTTATGAATCAGAGATTAAACAGGTGCTGTTATGAATAAAAAAGAAAAAGCGGTAAAGATCTTCAGAGATCATTTTAATTGTTCGCAGGCGGTTTTCTCAGTGTTCGGCACCGAACACGGCCTGTCTGAGAATGAATGTCTCAAAATTGCCTCCGGTTTCGGTGCAGGTATGGGAAGACAGCAGCTGACATGCGGGGTGTTAACCGGCGCCGCAATGGCGCTTGGGCTCGTAAATGGCAAAGGTATTAACGATCCCGAGGAGAAAAAAACCGAAACATATGCCAGGGTAAGAAAGCTGTTTTCGTCATTTGAAAAGAAGAACGGCTCTGCAAACTGCAGGCAGCTGCTCCGGGGATTGGACATGAACGATCCTGATGATCACCAAAAAATCATGGAACTTGGCCTGTTTGAAGATCTTTGTGAAAAATATGTCAGGGATGCAGTTGAGATTACGGAAGAACTGATCTGAAAATCTGAAAATTTTAAGAATACTTTATGAACTCAGATTATATAAAAGCGAGAATTGATATAAAGGGAATTGCGGTTCCCGTAATTTCATCAGGACTGAACCTTGCCGATCATCTTGGTGCAATGATGGTGCGATGGAACATTAACCGCAACAATTACAGGGTCATGCCCGGACTTTACGCGATCGGCAATCCGGATACCGGATCGGATGTTTTTGTATCGGCAAATTACAAGTTGAGCTTCGATAGCCTCAGGAGCAGTCTCGAAGGCATCAACGGATGGATACTTGTCCTCGATACAAAAGGCGTTAATGTATGGTGTGCGGCCGGCAAAGGCACTTTCGGAACAAAGGAGCTCGTCTCGAAGATCCGGCAATATTCCCTTGAAAACATCGTCAGCCACAGGCGGCTTATCGTACCTCAGCTTGGAGCCACCGGTGTTGCAGCGCATAAAGTAAGGGAAGAAACAGGATTCAACGTGCACTATGGACCGGTCCGCGCATGTGATATAAAGAAGTTCATCAGTAATGGTTATCGCAAGGACAGGGAGATGTCGCTTGTCACTTTCGGTTTCCGTGACAGGATGACGCTTGTCCCTAATGACTTCATCTATGGTAAGTTTTATCTGCTAGGGGCGATCGCTGTTATGATATCGCTGTCATTTCTCGGCAAGGAAGGATTTAACCCTGCTTTCAGCAAAGAAAGCTATTCAGCAGTCCTGAATGTCTCACTTGCATATATTGGTGGAATTGTGATCACCCCTGCCCTTCTCCCGTATATACCGGCGAGAGCTTTTGCGGTAAAAGGATTTTACACAGGAGTTTTTATTTATATCATATCTGCCTTAGCCGGCTTTTCCGCAGGGAGCACGATACAGCTGATATCATGGTTTCTTATAATAGGTGCCATTTCTTCATTTATGGCAATGAACTTTACAGGTTCATCAACCTTCACATCCCTGTCGGGCGTAAGGAAGGAGATGAGGATTGCTGTTCCGGTGCAGATTGCCTGCGCAGCATCGGGGTTGGCGCTGAATATAATCGGCAAATTTATCTGATTTTAATATGAATGGTTTTATTTATCTCCCGGATGTTGTAACGCTTTCACTGTGCGAACAAACCTGCAACGGATGCGGAATATGCGTTAAGGTGTGCCCTCATGAAGTTTTTGAGATTTCAGGAAAGAAAGCTCATATAATCAGGAAAGATCATTGCATGGAATGCGGCGCGTGTGCAATTAACTGCCAGACAGGAGCAATTTCCGTCAGGTCGGGTGTGGGATGCGCAGCAGGGATCATCAATGGAATTCTGAGGAACACCGAACCGACATGCGATTGCTCGGGATCAAAAAACTGTTGCTGAATCTAATTTTAAAATTAAACCCTACACCTTCACAGTAGGTCCTCTCGTTGAAGTGCCGGTGATCATCAGGCTGGTAAATGTTTCTTTTTGGTTCAAAGAGAAGTTTTCAGTGCATCGTGACAGTACACAGGAATCCGAACCTGTTGCTGGTTAATTTCTCTTCACCATAATAATATGATATATTGCTAGTCCAGGTTTTTCCATAAGTAAAACAAATTCCTGCACCGAATCTTTCTGATATCTTCCATTCCCTGCCCACTTTAATGCGGAATGAAGGGCCGCGTTCCGATGAATCGCTTTTTTCCGGATTCACCTTATCATTCAGTTTGATTAGTCCTGCGCCGGCACTTAGTGTAAGGTAAAACTCTTTAGCAGGATACCAGGTAAAGCCTCCGCCGGTTAACCTGTCATTAAAGGATATTTCATCGGAAGGCCTGGGTGAATACATATTGGGCACTTTAATTGTTGGATTGGAAAGCAGGCCTCCCGTATAGGTAAAGTGCATGAAAAGATGGCGGCTGAGGGCAAAGCCGGCATCCACATCAAATTGCAGACCAAGTCCGTTGAAGTGATAAGTCTCATAGCTGGACCTGTCAGTAATCCCGAAAAAGGACGGACCAAAGCTTGCGGATAAATAAACCTTGCTTTTAGCCGGAGAATTAGCCGGCTGCGAGTACATAACTGCAGTTTGCATTAAAAGCATCAAAATTAAATATCTGAATTTCATAGGTTTAAAATTGTGAACGAATGCAGAAGCAGACAGTTGCATAATACAGAAATAAATTGAATCGCCGGCAGCTGTTGAAATATTTTTAATTTTTCCAAATTACCCTGTTTTCGATTTAACTTGTGATCAGTATTTCTGTTTAAAGAATAAAAAATTCTTCCATGATTGTCCATCTCATCGACGGCACGTATGAATTGTTCAGGCATTTTTACGGGCTGAGAAGCTTTAATAAAGGGAAGGATAAACCTTACGGGGCAGCAGCCGGTGTGCTGAACGGGGTGCTCCAGATGATCTCGGAGGGTGCAACCCATATCGGGGTTGCGACTGACCATATTATTGAATCGTTCCGCAATGAGCTCTGGCCCGGATACAAGACAGGCGCAGGAATAGACCCTGTATTGCTGAACCAGTTTCAGCCTCTTGAAGAAGGGCTGGAAGCAATGGGCGTGACAGTATGGCCGATGACGGATTTGGAGGCGGATGATGGTCTCGCATCGGCGGCTTATATTGCAGCAGGGGATCCCCGCGTAGAAAAAGTATGCATCTGGACTCCCGACAAGGACCTGGCACAATGCGTCCGGGAGGACAGGGTTGTACAAATGGACCGGAGGGCTAAAGAAATAAGGAATGCAGAAGGTATCTTTAAAAAGTTTGGCGTGAATCCTTCGCAGATCCCGGATTTCCTGGCCCTTGTAGGCGACAGCGCCGACGGTTACCCGGGAATCCCCGGGATCGGAAAAGGAAGTGCGGCAAGGTTGCTGAACCGTTATGGCACGATCGAAGCTTTTCCGCGGAATATTCTGGCCGGTCAGCTTGAAATGGCATTGCTGTTCAAGCTCCTTGCCACTTTGCGGACCGATGCAAAGCTGTTTACCGATCCGGATCAGCTCCAGTGGCGCGGACCGACAGCATTATTTGCCGGGTTCACCGGGAAAATCGGGGAACCGCGGCTGCTGTCCAGGGCAAATGAGCTTGCAGGAAAGCTTAATGTGACTGATTAGTATTCAGAACGCAGTTCTCAGATATATAAAAAAATTAAAATAGAGAAATAAAAAAACCTATCTGATTTACAGATAGGCTTTTGTCCTGTCGGGGTGATCTGACTCGAACAGACGACCCCTTGCACCCCATGCAAGTGCGCTAGCCAACTGCGCCACACCCCGATTATTAAAAACGTTGGCAAATGTAATATAAAAAATTATTTTTCCCATGAATTATCGCAAACGAATGCATATTTGCAGCTTAATGTCTCAGTATATGCTGTTTCTCCTTTCCGTCAGGCTTTCATCAGATATGTAATTGTCGTATTCTGTCGCTTTATCGATCATTCCTTTGGGACCAATCTCTATGATGCGGTTGCAAACGGTCTGGATAAATTCGTGGTCGTGTGATGACATCAGTATGTTACCCCTGAACTTCACCAGTGTATTGTTAAATGCCTGAATAGATTCTAGATCCAGATGGTTCGTGGGACTGTCGAGTATCATCACGTTGGCATTCCTGATCATCATCCTCGAGATCATGCAGCGCACCCTTTCACCGCCTGAAAGTACATTCACCTTCTTGTATATCTCTTCACCCGAAAAAAGCATCTTTCCCAGGAAACCGCGCAGAAACAGCTCGCTCGTATCTTCAGAATACCTGGCGAGCCAGTCGACAAGTGTGATGTCATCAGTGAAGAATTTTTCATTTTCAAGAGGCAGGTATGCCTTAACTATCGTCTGTCCCCATTCAAAAGATCCTTTGTCGGGCTGCTCATGGCCTTTCAGAATTTCGAACAGGACCGTCATGGCTTTCGGATCCCTTGAAAGAAAAGCTATCTTGTCATTCTTGTTGACGGTGAAATTAAGGTCACGGAAAAGCAGCTTCCCTTCAAATGCTTTTGTCAGGCCCTTTACCGCAAGTATGTTGTTGCCCGGCTCACGCCCGGGAGTGAAAATTATTCCGGGGTATTTTCTCGTGGAAGGCTTTATCTCTTCAATGTTGAGCTTCTCGATCATCTTCTTGCGGCTGGTGGTCTGCTTCGACTTCTTTACATTGGCACGGAAACGGGCAATGAACTCCTGAAGCTCCTTCTTCTTCTCTTCAGCCTTTTTGTTCTGCGTAAGCTGCTGCTTAAGAGCCAATTGACTCGATTCGTACCAGAAGGAATAATTGCCGGAGAATTGCTGGATCTTTCCGAAATCAATATCAATTATATGCGTGCAAATTGAATCAAGAAAATGGCGGTCGTGAGAAACGACGAGGACAGTATTTTCAAATTCAGAAAGATAATTTTCAAGCCAGTTCACGGTGTCGAGATCGAGGTCGTTTGTCGGTTCATCCAGCAGAAGGTTGTCAGGTTTGCCGAACAGCGCCTGCGCGAGCAGCACCTTCACCTTTTCTTTCCCGTTAAGCTCCCTCATGAGCTTAAAATGAAGTTCTTCCTTTATTCCAAGACCGCTAAGCAGGCTGGCTGCATTGCTTTCTGCATTCCATCCGTCCATCGAGGTGAATTTTTCCTCCAGTTCAGATACCCTTAACCCGTCTTCTTCGTCAAAATCGTGTTTTGCATAAAGCGCGTCTTTTTCTTTCAAGGTATTCCAAAGAACAGTATGGCCCATCATCACCGTATCGATCACTTTGATCTCATCAAACTCAAAATGATCCTGTTTCAGAACCGATAACCTCTCACCCGGGCCGAATGAAACTGAACCGGTCCTCGGATCCACCCCGCCATAAAGCATTTTAAGGAACGTGGATTTCCCTGCACCGTTGGCGCCGATGATCCCGTAGCAGTTGCCGGGTGTGAAAACCAGGTTAACATCCTGGAATAAAATCCTTTTCCCGAATTGTATACTTAAGTTTGAAGCTGTAATCATTCCATTATTTAAAGGGCCGCAAAAATACACATTTTTTGCTACTTTTGTCACTCAATGAAATTTACAGAGCTTAAACTTAACGCGGAACTGCTTGAAGCCATCTCATACATGGGCTTCGAAGAGGCTACGCCCGTTCAGGAACAGGTGATCCCGGTCGTGATGCAGGACAGGGACCTTATTGCCATAGCCCAGACAGGTACGGGCAAGACTGCAGCATTTGTTCTTCCGATACTTAACAAGCTTATCGGTAAAAAGGACCACAGCATCGATACGCTGATTCTCGTTCCCACGCGCGAACTGGCAATCCAGATCGATCAGCAGATACAGGGATTCTCATATTTTATTCATGCCGAGGTGATAGCCGTATATGGAGGCGGAGGGGGAAAAGACTGGGATTCCGAATCGCACGCTTTCAGGCATGGGGCAGATATAATCATAGCTACTCCTGGCCGTTTGCTGAGCCACATCAAAATGGGCACTGTGAACTTAAGCCAGATAAAACACCTCGTGCTGGACGAAGCTGATAAGATGCTGGATATGGGGTTCGTAGATGACATACGTAATATCATCTCATTAACGCCAAAAAAGAGACAGACCCTTTTGTTCAGCGCCACGATGCCGGGCAGTATACGCAATCTCGCTAAGATGATCCTGTCAAACCCGGCCGAAGTATCGCTTTCCGTTTCTGTTCCTGCTGAAGGCATCGACCAGAAAGTTTATCTCACCGGAGAAAATCAAAAGGATAAGGTATTGACACACGTCCTGTCCGAAAAAAGTCATTATGCAAGCATCCTGATCTTCTCTTCCACAAAAAGCAAGATCAACGATATTGTCAGGGGCCTGGTAAGAGAGGGATTTCCGGCACATGGCATTTCCTCGAATTTCGAGCAGCAGAAACGCGAGGAGATACTGCGCGATTTCCGGTCGAGGAAGATAAGGATACTGGTTGCCACGGATGTAATGAGCCGCGGCATCGACATTAAGGATATCAACCTTATCATCAACTATGATATGCCCCGGAATGCCGAGGACTATGTTCACAGGGTAGGCAGGACGGCAAGAGTGAACGCCGAAGGTGAAGCTGTGAGCCTTGTAACCCCTAAAGACATGAACTCCCTGCGTAAAATTGAAAAGCTCATCGGAAGAAGCATTCCAAAGATGCCTGTTCCCGAAGATATTGCCCGTGAAATCCCTGAAAAGAAGATGAATGACAAACCCGCACATGCCGGCAGGAAGAAGCGTAAATGGTCCGGACGGAGGGATTCACACGGGAAGTAGAGTACTGATAATTTTCCTATTTTTACGTGCCATATACAATAACAATGGATATTTTCAAACCGCTCCAGATACAGAAAGAAGTCCCTGACGAACTGAAAGCAGGAGATGCAGAAAAAGTTAAATGCCTCATAGTGGGTTCAGGACCGGCCGGTTACACCGCAGCAATATATGCAGCCAGGGCAAACCTCAAACCTGTACTTTACACCGGACTGCAGATGGGCGGTCAGCTGACTACCACCACCGAGGTCGACAATTATCCGGGTTATCCGGAAGGCATCCAGGGGCCTGACATGATGGAGAATTTCAAAAAACAGGCAGAGCGGTTTGGTACGGATATAAGGTTCGGCATCGTGGTTTCATCCGATTTCTCGGGAGATAAACGCAAGGTGATCTTTGATGACAATAAGGTAATTGAGGCCGACGCTTTAATAATTGCAACCGGGGCAACTGCAAAGTACCTTGGCCTTGAAGCTGAATCGAAATACGCGGGAATGGGTGTTTCAGCCTGCGCAACATGCGATGGATTCTTTTACAGGAACAAGGATGTTGCGGTTGTCGGAGGCGGTGACACTGCCGCTGAGGAAGCCACATACCTGTCCGGGTTATGCCGGAAAGTATACCTGATAGTGCGGAGGAATGTGCTGCGTGCTTCAAAGGCTATGCAGGACAAAGTCCTGAATACGCCCAACATAGAAATTTTATGGGAACATGAGACGGTCGATCTTATCGGGAACAATGGCGTCGAGGGAGCTATCCTTGTCAGAAAGAAGGGAACTCCTGAAGAAATGCAGGTCACAATCAAAATAGACGGATTTTTCCTTGCAATAGGCCACACTCCCAATTCAGCCCCCTTCAGGGCTTTTCTTGAAACAGATGAAGTGGGATATATCAAAACCATACCCGGAACATCCAAAACAAAGATCCCCGGTGTGTTTGCGGCAGGTGATGTCCAGGATCCGCATTACAGGCAAGCTGTTACAGCTGCAGGATCAGGATGCATGGCAGCGATAGATGCCGAGAGATATCTTGCGAATATTTAATCCGGATTCTACCGCGGTCCCCTGTTGTCGAGCAGGTAGGTGTAAAAAAGAAGATGTGATATTTTCTGCATTACCGGGGAACAGTCTCCAAGGGAAACTTTCCGTTTTTCGGCCATCTCGCGCCATGCCGGCGGCAGGAAGCTTGTGCGACTGGCCATACCGTCATCAGGACCGGGCGTGCAGTATTTTGTATCTGCGCCGGTGGTGTTGATCCTTATGTAACACATGGGGCAGGGTTCGGCAGAGCTGAAAACGGTAAGCCCGGGTCTATAAATGTAGACATTCATATACTTCCTGGCCTTATGGCTCTCTTCGAATTTTGTGAGCAGCGTCATTTCGGCATGAAGATCCGACCTGTGTTCCTGTATCTGGCTGTTATGGGCTGCTGCGATAATTTTCCCATCCTGGTCAATGAGTACGGATCCAATTCCATATCCGCCTTGCATCACGCTTTTGAGCGCCTGCCTGTTTGCCTCAAGTGCATATTCATCATCTTCATATTCCGGTAACACCTCAAAATTGTCCAGGTAGACATCAAGCTTATTCATTATTACAGGAACAGGATCATCAGCCTTTATCCCGCAGGGAAGGTCAACAAGCTTGCTTATCAGCTCTTCCCGGGTATGCGTTATGAAATAACTGCGGTCTGTTCCGACTGTCTGAGTCTGCCCATTTGCCTGAATGACCAGCAAGGTAAAGATTAGGAGGAAGAAGGCATTTTTCATTGACTGGCTATTAACTCCTTGCACCGGTTCTGAGTTTAAATATAATAATTATTCACAAAATTATCGATACGTTAAACAAAATCACAGCCGGCATTCATATCTCAGAATTTATTTTGCAGGTTCATCCAGGTGAGGAGTCGAATAACATCCTGTACCCTGTCGAATCTGATCCTGTCCTGCTTTATGTACCGCTTCAGATCATCAGCTGATCCCGGGAATATCTTAAGAAACTGCTTTTCGGATATGAAGCTTGCCATAATGGTGTCCTTCCTTACCCAGAAGACAGGATCGACCTTCACGTCATAATCTTCGGGAAGCTTAAGGTTGTAATAACCTGACTGAAGCTGTGTTGACGACAAATAGGTACTGCTCGAAACCTGTGACGTTGTTCCGTAAGCACCCGGTTTCCCTGGAGGTAGCAGTGTACCCTTGTGCTGCAGGAACAGCGGTACCTTACCGGGAAGAAGAAGCTCATAGTAGAATCTGCTTGCAGAGGGGATGAATTTGCTCTTGAAAATATAAACCGTATCTATATTTTCAACATTGATGAGGTCAAAGATCTTTTCATCCTGCCTGAATACCACCTGTTCCGATACTGTATTGTAATTCAGAAGGGCAAACTGGCTTTTCCCGTTTTTGAGCCTTATTTCACCTTTCACAAATTCGGGATAAAGGAACTGGGGTGCTGAACCGTCGGGCTTTGTTTGCGAATTTGCTTCCTGCAATGCCAGGGCCAGTATCAACACTGGCAGTAATTTCTTGAGATTGTGTTTCATAATGTTCATCTTTTGGCGTTCTGGTACACTCTTACATAATCCACAAACACAGTGTCGGGGAATGCTGTAGTCTCATCCGGATTCTTCGGCCAGTCACCGCCGATGGCAAGATTGAGAATTATATATTGAGGTTTGTGAAATTCTTCTGTACTGTTTACGCTGTCCCTGATCCCGACCTGGTGATATTGCTTTCCGTCGAGAAACCATTTGACAGAATCGGTGTTCCATTCGACCGAGTACACATGGTACTGAGTTACATCGCATGGGGTCGTGTTCCCTGAAGATACATGCTTCCCGTTGTGCCAGTGAAGGGTGCCATGCAGCACATCAGTGTTGTTTATATGTTCCATGATGTCGATCTCACCGCAGCGCGGCCATCCAATCTCATGTATGTTCTGACCAAGCATCCAAAAAGCAGGCCAGATTCCCTGTCCCACGGGCAATTTCATCTTTGCTTCTATTTTGCCATATGTCCAGCTGTGCTTCCCGTCAGTCGTCAGGCTCGCTGAAGTATATCCTGCCGTGTCGAATTGTTCCTTTCTTCCTATGATCATCAGCTGACCATTTCCGACCACTGAATTTTCACTTCTCCTCTTAGTGTAATACTGAAGCTCATGATTCCTTATGAAACCAACTTCATTTCCCCAGTTCTTTTCATCAGGAAGCCCTGCATTATCAAATTCATCCGACCAGACAAGCTTCCAGTCATCTTTTTTCTCAGAAGTACATGCTGCCAGTATAAGCAGAAAAAATAAAAGCTTTTTCATCATTTATGTTTTTGAAACATTATTCAGGGTACCTGTTAAGATTTTCCCATCTTACATTCCATTTTCCGTTATGCGGGAAGCCATTCTCAGTGCACATTTTCGCAATTGCCGTCAGCAAGCCTCCGTTCCCCGGAAGGTAAATTGGCAATCGCCGGTCCTGGTAATTGTGACCATTTGCAAGATAACGATTTTTCGGTGCATCCATAAGAAGAAAATCAATTGCTTTTTCACCGTTGCCGGAAGCGGCTGCGGACATTGCCAGCATAGGAAAATCCCATCCCCAGGTGCTTTTCCAGTTCCAGACGGCTGCAATTGTATCCAATGTGTTCCTGAGTATCTTCCTGTCAACCATCCCTGTCTCCGGAACAACCCCCAGTACACCGGCTGCGATCGGATGGTCACTCATATACCTGGGATTGATATAGGAATCTTTTGTGTCTTCCGAGCAGAGGTACAGGCCGCCCTGAACGGGCAGGGCTGAAATGTTTTGAGCGACACTGTCCCAGCTTTCATCAACCGCCTGCCCGGCTCGTCTCTGCCACTCGCAGGCCGTTTTAAGCCCCCATTTCCAGTATGCAAGCTCGAACGAAGGATTGATCGTTGACCCGGCGCTGAGGCTCTCCTGGGCAGGGATCAGGACAGGCCCAAGGCAATACCTGTTGCTGACCGTATCGTGCCAGGCGTATGAAGCCATGAAATCCGCTGTGGCAAAAACCAGGTCCTTATATTTTTCAAGGATCTTCGGTTTGTCAGTATCAGCAGCATTTGCATATAGTAGCTCTGCGAAGAAAATGGCATGAGGCTGCTGCCAGATCAGGTATGTGCCTACAGCACTGGGACTTTCGATCCCTTCCGGCCCTGTCATCTTTGGCCATCTCACGCCTTTGTACCCCTGGTGCACGGCAGTCTTCCGTGCATTTGCAAGGATGTCCGAATAATATTTCAGCTGTCTTTCCAGGATTTCGTTTTTCTGCCACATGGCAAAATGTACCGAATGCCACCAGTGCATCTCAAGATGGAACTTGCCATACCAGCTGTTGAAAGTCAGTCCGGTTTCGGCAGGCGGCAGATCCCCGGCGCACTGAATGCGTGTCAGATATCTTGAAAGCACAACGCGCCTTTCGAGCTCCATTGCCCTCGGATCATCACACGACGAGAAATCGACTGCTCCACCGCCCGACCAGAACTCATCCCATGCCCTTTTACTTGCTGTTTCAGTTTCACCGAAGGTCTGCATCCTCCCTTCTCCATCTTTAAGAAATTGGCAGGAAAAGGAAAACTCGTCCTCACTATCCTCAGGATCCAGGATGAAGCTGTTGTCACCTGTCCGCTGAATGATGCTGTTATTTTTCCACAGGAGCACTTTGTAACTGTTGTTGTTCTGCCTGTGCTCAAGTACGATTGTGTTGTTGGTATCGGAAAGTATCTCAGTCGTGTGTTCTCCTTTTGCATTTATATCGGAGCCGAATGATAACGGGGCGCCAAAAGGGAATCGGATTTTGATCCCGAGCCTGTTTTTTGAGATCAGGGCCGATTTGATCTTCACAGAAATGAGATCATATTCAGGATGACAAACTGTTAAAACTTTTACAGAATCACCGCTTAGACTGAAAATGCTTTCAATCTCTCCTGTCCATAGATCGAGCTTCTGCCGGGGTTCTTTTATATCAGCGGCGCTGATCTCTTTCCCGGAATCACCTGTTATAAGCAGTCCTATCAGGCCAAGTGGTATCTTTCTCGGATTTTCCCGGAGCCAGTTTGAAGCGGCATACTTCCGGGCATCATCATTCTCCCTGAACTGATGAACATAATCAACACTCCTCCCATGGACATTCCATGTTTTGTAAACATCGTCGATTGAATAATTTTCAGGATTCGGGTCGGTAACCCATCCCCAGTCTGACATAGTCCCCAGTGGTATGCCTTTTTCATACATCTCCGGAAATGTCTGCAGCCCGGTTAAATCAGCTGTGAAGCAGAACCTGCCATTACCAACCGAAAGCGAGCCCAGGCTGTCAAAGCCTGTATTTACAACATTATGCCTGGAGACAACCGCATATCGGTCAATAGGACCTGGTTTACATGAAATCAGGATAAGTAGAAGTAAAGAAAATATGCCCCACGCCCCATGCCTCACTTTTTCCTCCTTATAAAAATAAAGTCACCTCCTTCATCCCCAACATTCTGGATCGTACCGAACTGCGGAACAGTAGGGCTATTGTTCATCACAGCGGGCCTCAGCTTCGCAAAAAGCTCTTCTGACGAAAGATAATCGCTGGTATTTTCCTTCAGGTTCTTCACCAGGTACTGAAAAAATACGCTCTGGTCAGGCACTTCCTTCATATACCCGCTTGTGATAGCCTTGCGGCTGTTCAGCTGGTACAGCATTTCCGTCGCAAAGCTTTCACCAATTGCCCTGGTCTTGAAAATTGCACCGCTGAAGCAGGCATCAGCTATGAGAAGAGTATGCTTTGTTTTGATCGCACCCAGGTAATTTGTAAGGTCTGTATTCGGAATCCAGTTCACAGGATTATTCTTACTGGCATCACGAGGAAGCCAGTAGCCAACACCCATACCCTCATCCCAGAAGCCATGACCGGCATAGAAGATCAGGAGATTGTCAAGAGGGGTAATGACAGACCTGAGTTCATGAAGCTTGCCGATGATCTCCGCTTTGGTACTGTTTTTCAATACCACAACGTTTTCAGGTAAAAAATTGTACTCCTTTGTAAGGACAGATGAAAGCTCATTCACATCTTTTACAGGTTCATCGAGCTCCGGGATGTTGGAATCATCATAATTCTGGTTCCCAATCAGCACAGCGTAGTTCCTGGCTGCATAAAGGCTGTACTCAACTGTGACATTCCTGCTGACAGTGTCGTCGTCGGCAAAAACCTCTATCTTAAGATCGTTCATTCCCAGCCTGAGTGACAAAGGTTCATCAACCAGGAAGTCGCAGTTTTCCTTTTTCACAATGTTATTGGCAAAAAAGCCGTTTACAAAAGTTCCGTTTCGTGTGATCATCACCCTGCGGATCGGGGCAGTGCCCGTAACACAGGCTTTCAGGATGAATTTATCTGTAGGCGTGGTTATTGCATCCTTTTCAGGAGAGATAATTGTTATCGTGTATTTATTAGCCGCCTTCACAGGGATGACCTCTGCAATCTTCTCAGGAATTCTTTCATACATGAAGGTATACGAAGACTTGTTCAGGGAGTTGTCTGTGGCTCTGACAGTGACAGTGTTCTGACCTGGTGAAAGAGGTATCTCAGCAAGAAAGGAACCGTCAATTGCCACTTTTGCATTCACGTTATTAATGACAACTTCGAATATTCCGCCTGCATCTTCGGCTTTTCCTTTCACTATGATTGAAGCTGCCGAAGATTTCTTTCCTGATTCAGATTTAACGTCGGGAGACTGGACAGTGATTACCGGTGCTGTACCATCCTTTGCAGCTTCCTTTACAACAGGCTTCTGTTCTGTTGATTTTTTTGAAATATTAAAGGACTGCACTCCTGATCTGCTCTCAGATACCTGGGCTGATGATTCTAGCCCTGCAAGAATGATCAGTAATATGATTGCCTTTTTCATAATATGTGTTTTTAATTTATTATCAGAATCTTACACCCAGGGAAGCTGAAACAAAAGTGTTTTTTGTAGAAGCCTGACCTTCTTCTGTCATGCCCGTCAGCAATTTGGTACCCATGAGCGTGAATATCAGCCTTCCGGAGCTGACTGCAAAGCCAAATTCAGGTCCCGGAGTCATTGCTTTTTTAAAATGACTGGTAGTTGCGGTACCGTTAGTGTATGTTTCCTTTATCAGGGAGTTGCCTATAGTAAATCCAGTCAGCAAATGTACCTGGCTCTTCTTTTCATTAATAATTCTTGAAGAAAGAGCCAGGCTGATTCTCCTGAATTTTGTATCACCGTTATAAGAAGCGTCGCTGAGCACAGCCTTCCATGCAATGAACTGCAATGAAACGCCAAATTTCCCCATTATTCCGAACCTTCCGCCGATACCGGGACCGGGGAGTTGAACTGCAGGGGCAAGATTAACGATATATCCTTTTTCTTTCGGAGGTTTGATCGCCTGCATCAATTCCGCCCTGATAATGAAATCCACTGAGTTCACCTCATCCACATCCTTCAGCACATCCCAAAGCACCATGTATTCAGGCTTTCCTCCTGATACCATTTCGCCCACATCCCCTGAAACACTTCTTAGCTCGGTATTCAGTCCGCCATTGATCGAACAAAGAACCTTAACCTTGTACAATTCCCCCGGTCTGGACTCGAGAATTTTATACCTGATTTTGATGAAATCGCCATTCTGTTCAGCTTTAATGCTGTCCACCTTCTGGGCTTGTGCAGCTATTGACGTAATCAGCAAAAAGATTAAGACAAGTGATTTTTTCATAAGTTAAGCTTATCGGTTAGAATCGTACTCCAAGTCCAAAAGATACATATGTAAATGGTGAGACAGCCATGAAGTCTGTTCCTTTTTCTACCTGCCCGGGATCGAACCGGGTGACAGTGAAATCAAAGGTAAGGCGTGATACGCCAAACAGAAATCCAAATTCCGGTCCGGCTACATCTTCCATCATGTATGGACTTGAAGTAATCCCCGGATCATGGAATAGCAGGGATGCCCGCTGAACCCCAAGCATCATGTGCATCTGGATATTATTCCGGTTTATGGCTCTTTTTGTTATATCAAAGCCGTACATTGGGCTTGCGGGTGGGACATACGAGACTTCCCCCTTTTCGGTTTTACCGGTAACAAACTGTCCCGAGATACCCCAACTGCCCATATAGCTGAATCTCAAACCCGATTTTGGCCCGGGTCCCATAAATGACAGCAAAATATTAAATCGTTTTTTTGCCCAGTATTCAGTTTCGGATTCATTTACCGTGTTTGGAACTGTGTTCCCTGTTTTATCTGCTGACTTTTCTGCATTCAGGAGTTCAGCTCTGACTATGAAATCAGCGGATTTCAATTCATCAACATCTTTAAGAACATCCCAGATTACCCAGTATTCTGATCTTCCGCCTGGTACCTGGTCTCCTGCATCTCCTGAAATACTCTCAAGCTCAGTTTTCAGCCCCCCGTTTATCGAGCACAGGATTGTTACCCTGTAAACCTCCCCGGGTTTTGAGTCCAGCAGTTTGTACCTTATCTTGATAAAGTCTCCTGACTGTTCTGTTTTGATGCCGTCGACCTTCTGACCGGAGACCAGTTGAAACGAAAGCAAACCAGTAATAAGCATAGTCACAATTTGTTTCATTGGAGGTCGTTAGGTTAACATGAATACAAGTGACCAATCTTTCTTGCTAATGTAAATAATATTTTGATCTGAAGGAACAGCATGTTTAATTTCTCTATTTTTATGATTTCCATTACACCGGATGGATGCACAGATAACAATCATTGGAGCAGGAGTCATCGGCCTTGCAATAGCACAGGAGCTTTCAGAAAGTATCCCGGGGGTTTTCCTTGTGGAGAAACATCCTGTGTTCGGACAGGAGACCAGCAGCAGGAACAGCGAGGTGATCCATGCCGGCATATATTATGACAGGGGCAGCCTTAAAGCAAGGCTGTGTGTCGAGGGCAACAGGCTGATGTATGAATACTGCAGGAAATATGATGTTCCATTTAAGAACTGCGGAAAGCTTATCGTTGCAACAACACAGGATGAAGCCGGTGTGATTGAAGGTATCAGGGAAACTGCTGCTGGGAACGGCGTCGGGCTTATCGTCTGCGAAAAAGACAGGATAAAAGAGCTCGAACCAAACATCAATGCACTGAAAGCGCTCTTCTCTCCCACTACAGGGATTGTTGATACCCACCGTCTCATGAAACAATATGAGACCAATGCCATAAACAATGGCGGGCAGATTGCCTATAAGAGTGAGGTCACCGGCATCAGGAAAATTGACGGAGGGTATGAGATCAGCATAAAAGAAGCTGATGGCGGGGTATATTCGTTCTCAAGCTCAGTGGTTATCAATTCAGCGGGTCTCAGTTCGGACATCGTCAGCGGCATGGCCGGCATTAAGGATGAAAATCTCAGGATCTGGTTCTGCAAGGGTGAGTATTTCAGGGTGAACCCGCCAAAAAACCGGCTGCTCAACAGGCTTGTTTACCCGGTTCCTCATCACAACCTGGAAGGAATCGGCATTCATGTGACTGTAGACATGGCTGGCGGGGTGAAGCTCGGACCTGACGTCACATACCTTGAATCGAACGTTTATGATTATAAAGTGGATCCGCAAAAGGAGTCTGCATTCTACAACTCCGCAAGGAAATTCCTGCCTTTCCTGGAACCAGGTGATATTTCACCCGAAATGGCCGGGATCAGGCCTAAGATTCAAAAGAAAGGAGATCCCCAGAAAGATTTCTATATAAAAGAGGAAAGTGAAAGAGGATTCCCTGGATTTGTAAACCTTGTCGGCATGGAATCTCCGGGCCTTACATCCTC
>DATGWQ010000331.1:0-26003 GCA_035299385.1 Bacteroidales bacterium
TCCTGGTCGGTCTGCGGACCGATGAGCTTAAGCACAGCCCTCGATTTTTTCAGCAGCACCCGCATATCGTGAACAGAGTCGTCATCAGGCACCGGAGACTTCTTCAGCAAAACCATTGCCTCATTCAGGTACTCCGAAAGCACCGGTTTTACATCCTTCAGTCTGATAACATCCTGTTCCATCAAAATGAATTTGACTGTTAATTTAATTCTTTTATTAACATGTATGCCCAACGGGCAAAAAGAAGATTGATGTTCAGCAATATATGCAGCTATTAATATGTATGCCCTACGGGCAATTCCAATCATTATGGAATGTCAATTCTCTTATCACGATTTAGCTTTCACCACAAAGGGCAAAAAGGTTTGCCCAAAGGGCGTCCATCATTTAAATCTGGAAATATTTTCCCCGTAGGGGATAAATGATAATAGGTTTCATTAATTAATCTTGATCTTTTCCCCATATGGGATCAATGATAAAGCAGATTTTTCTCTGTTTCTGATTATCAAACAAAAAGCTATATTTGTTTAATACTATATCAAAACAATAAATAATGGCAAAGTCGACGAAGCCGCAGAGAATAGGGATTCTGACCGCAGGAGGGGATTGTCCGGGCATAAATGCGGCAATAAGAGGCGTGGGGAAAACGGCTATTGTGAAGTACGGGATGAAAATTATCGGGATATCCGACGGGTTCACAGGATTGATAACGAAAGAATACAGGGAGCTGACCGAGCATGACCTTTCAGGCATCCTCACCCTGGGCGGGACAATACTGGGGACATCCCGCGAAAAACCATTCAAGAGCACAGGGAAGAAAAATGAGATAAAGAAGCCTGTCCTGATCCGTGAGCATTACGAGCAGATGGGCCTCGATTGCCTGGTTTGCATCGGCGGTAACGGAACACTCAAGACGGCACATTTGCTCTCACAGGAAGGACTGAATGTGATCGGCATTCCAAAGACCATTGACAACGATGTCTGGGGCACAGACAGGACTTTCGGCTTCGACTCGGCAGTGAACATAGCCACAGAGGCAATCGACAGGCTTCACTCGACAGCAAACTCCCATAAACGAATAATGGTGATAGAGCTGATGGGGCACAATGCCGGCTGGATAGCTCTTTATTCAGGCATAGCTGCAGGCGGCGATGTCATCCTCATCCCCGAAATACCATATAATGAAGACAAAATAGCCGAATACCTCCAGGCACGGATGGAAGGGAACAAGCCTTATTCGATCGTTGTTGTGGCAGAAGGCATAAGGCACCCGGGCAATGAATGTTCCGTTGCACAGTACCTCAGCAAACGCATCACTGAAATGACCGGGCTCGAAACGCGCGAGACCGTGCTCGGCTACATACAGCGCGGCGGCACCCCCTCCCCCATGGACCGCGTTCTTGCAACCAGGTACGGCACGGCAGCAGTCGATCTCATTGCGCGGAAGGAATACGGAAATATGGTGGCATTGAGGGAAGACAGGATCGATGCCGTTCCGCTCGCAGACGTTGCAGGCAAGCTGAAGCTGGTTGAGCCCGGGAACCCGCTGGTATTGCAGGCAATGAACATGGGAACAAGCTTTGGCATTTAACCATAATCAATAATAAATGAAGAAACTGATTTTTGTAAGGCATGGCAAAGCCGAGGATGACATTCCCGGATTATCCGATTTCGAAAGGTCCCTGACCGAAAGAGGAAAGAAAATATCGAAGCGCATGGCTGAAGCCTTCAGCAAAAAGGAAGGCTCACCGGGATTGCTTCTTTCCAGCCCGGCTTTCCGCGCTCTTGAAACCGGGCTCGTCTTCGCCGGGGTCACAGGCGTGAGCTATGACAAGATCGTGCTTCACAATAACCTGTATTTCGGAACAAACACCGATAAGATATTGAAATTACTCCAGACGATCAACGACGAAATTCAAAAGGTAACCCTGTTCGGGCACAACCCGTCTTTTACGGATGCTCCCGACGCCCTCTCGGAAACAGGCTGCGGCCCGGTTCCGAAAAGCGGTGTTGTTTGTATTTCATTCAAGGCAGAAAAATGGGCTGATGTAAAAGCAGGTGAAGGGAAGCTGGAATACTTTCTGAAACCTGACAGATAGCCCGATGAACAAGACCTATATCCCTAAAGAGATCAGCTGGCTTTCGTTTAACGAAAGGGTTCTCCAGGAGGCTGATAACAAAGATGTTCCATTACTGGAGCGCTTTAAATTCCTCGGTATTTATTCGAATAACCTCGATGAGTATTTCAGGGTAAGGGTCGCAACTCTCAAGAGGCTCTCCCATTACGGTGTCAAATCCAGGGACATCCTTGGTTATGATCCGAAGCTCACTCTGAAGAAGATCCATAAGACCGTCATCGAGCAGAATGAGGTTTTCGAAAAAATATATGCCGACCTTATAAGGGAGCTGGAAAAGCACAGGATACATTTCGTGAATGAAACCGAGCTTAACCCCGAACAGGCCGAGTTTGTAAGAAGATACTTCCACAGGGAGGTAAGGACCAGGCTCATGCCTTTCCTTATTAACAAGGACCAGGACCTGCCAAACCTTACCGACGACGCAATATATTTCGCTATTTCCCTCGTCAAAAAAGCTTCTGACAAGAAACGGTACGCACTGCTCGAGATCCCGACCAATGTGCTTCCGCGTTTTCTTGTGCTGCCGGAATCAGGGGATGACAAGTATGTAATGTTCCTCGACGATGTGATAAGGTCGGGACTGAAGGAAATCTTTTTCCTTTTCGATTTCGATGAGGTTTCCGCACATACCATCAAGCTCACCAAAGACGCTGAACTCGAGATCGAGGAAGACATCTCGGAAAGTTATATTGACAAGCTCGAAAGAAGCCTTCAGCAAAGAAAATGGGGATCGCCGACAAGGTTCATTTATGACCGCGACATGTCGAAAGACCTGCTGAAGCTGCTTATAAAGAAGTTCAATTTCGGACCGGCTGACGTCACCATACCCGCAAACAGGTATCACAACTTCAAGGATTTCATGAAATTCCCGAACATGGGAAAGAAGAAATTCTATTACGAGCCGCTGGTGCCTGTCCAGCACAGGGATATCCAGGCCGGAAAAAGCATCCTGTCTGTCATAAACAGGAAGGACATCATGATGTACTTCCCTTACAATTCGTTCGATCATTTCATCGATCTGCTGCGCGAAGCTTCAATCGATCCGTATGTGACATCAATTGAAATTACATTGTACCGGCTTGCAAGGAACTCGAGCGTAATCAATGCACTGCTGAATGCGGTAAGGAACGGGAAGACGGTGACAACTGTTGTTGAGCTGCAGGCCAGGTTCGATGAAGAGGCTAATATCCTCTGGGGGAATAAGCTTATGGAGGAGGGAGTGAGAGTGATTTACGGTGTCCCGGGGCTCAAAGTTCACTCAAAGCTTCTGCTCATCACAAGGGTGAAGAATGAGGTTACACAAAGGTATGCCGCTGTGGGCACTGGAAATTTCAATGAAGATACTGCGCGCATTTACACCGATCACCTCCTCCTGACCACGAACAAGAAGATCACCAACGAAGTGCTGAAGGCTTTTAATTTCTTCAATGCAAATTACAAGAAGGACAATTATCATCATCTTGTGCTCTCTCCTTTCCACCTGAGGAACAAGATCATGCTCCTGATAGAGAATGAGATCAAATTCGCCAAAGCGGGTAAGAAGGCTTCCATCTACATGAAGCTGAATAACCTTACGGATATCGATATCATTAATGCATTGTATGAAGCAGGCAAGGCAGGAGTGAATATAAAGCTTATCATAAGGGGCATGATGTCGCTGGTGACAGGCGTGAAGGATGTCAGTGATAACATTAAAGCGATCGGTATCGTGGACCGTTTTCTCGAGCATTCAAGGTTTATGATATTCCAT
Organism: Bacteroidales bacterium; assembly: GCA_035299385.1. Taxonomy (GTDB): domain Bacteria; phylum Bacteroidota; class Bacteroidia; order Bacteroidales; family VadinHA17; genus LD21. Next base: position 3,889 of record DATGWQ010000331.1, read on the forward strand.
AACGGCGGTGATGAAGAATATTATATCTCATCGGCCGATCTTATGACGCGGAATATTGAGCACAGGATCGAAGTTACATGTCCCGTATTCGACAAAGGCATCAGGAAGGAAATGAAGGAGATCTTCAATCTCCAGTGGAAAGACAATGTGAAAGCGAGGATCCTCGATGCATCGCTTTCGAATGAATTTGTGAAGCCGGGAAAAAAGGAGATCAGGTCACAGGCTGAAGTTTACGATTACATTAAAAAGATAAACGAGAAATCCACGGAAAAATAACTCTGTAAAACTCAGTGCACAGAGGATTAGATTATCAAAATGAATTACATAGCTCTCGCAGCCGGCACCATCCTAATTATTCTCTTCTCCTGGTGGCTCTCGATCAGGTTTAAAAGGTATCACGGCATTTCCAGGTTCTTTGCTTTTGAGAGCGTCTTCATTCTCATCCTTCTCAATTACAAAGTATGGTTCACGGATCCGTTCTCGTGGCACCAGCTTATCTCGTGGGTGCTGCTTTTCTTTTCATTTTATCCTGTAATCTCAGGATATATCCTCCTGAAAAGGCATGGAAGGGCAACAATTAATTTTGAAAACACCTCCAGGCTTGTGAAAACGGGTATTTACCATTTCATACGCCATCCCCTCTACCTCTCAGTTTTCCTGTTCGGCACAGGGGTGATGATGAAAGATCCGGGCACAATCCAGGTCATACTTGGCATAATAAACCTGGTTGCGGTTTATATAACATCGCGCATCGAAGAAGGAGAAATGATCGCAAAATTCGGGGATGAGTACCGGGAATATATGAGGGAGACAAGAATGTTTGTGCCGTATATTTTTTAGAGGAACTGGTTTAAAACCTTTGGCTTAAGCCAAAGGTAATTGGGAGTTATCTTTATGGGCTTCAGCCCAAATGTTAAATCACTGAAAAGATTAATTTATAATGACTCTGTGGTTCTCTGTGCTACTCAGTGCAACTCTGTGTAACACTCTTCTTTTTTTCCAACAAAATCTTCCCTGCTTTGTTTTATTTAGAACCAGTCTAAATTAAACAATAATGAACAGGAGAGAATATCTTCAGAAGTTCGTCCTCGGCGGGACAGTTCTGATCCTTGCACCATCTGTGCTGGAGAGCTGCACGAAAAACAACCAGAATCCATTTGAAAATCCCAACCAGCCGCCGTCCGGAAAAACAATAACCCTTGATCTCAATTCAGCCGATTATTCCATTTTGAAAAATACAGGAGGCTCAAAGATCGTCCAGGGGATACTCGTAATTAATACAGGCACGGGATATGCTGCTCTTTCCAGCATCTGCACCCACCAGGGATGCACTGTAGGTTACAATTCCACAGCCAATAAGATACAATGCCCCTGTCACGGCTCGGAATTCAGCATAACCGGAAGTGTTATTACAGGACCGGCAAATGCACCGCTGGAAAGCTTTCCCGCAACGCTGAACGGGACCACCCTCGAGATAAAAACGTGACGTCTCGGCTTCGCTCGACGAACGGCCAAACGGTCACTGAGCGAAGTCGAGGTGAGCGAAATCGAAACCGAAGTGAGTTTTTATTTCGACAGCCATGCGATTACCTTTTCCGAGTCCGGCATTTCTTTCGGATCGAGTACATCGACAAGGTTGCCGTTCTCATCGATAAGGTATTTCTGGAAGTTCCATTTGACCTGGGAATCCTTTACTCCGTTCAGATCCCTGGATGTAAGCCATTTATAAACAGGAGCCATATCTTTTCCCTTCACTGTTACCTTGTCCATCATCGGGAATGTGACACCGTAATTCTCAGTGCAGAATTTCTTAATCTCCTGTGCAGTGCCCGGTTCCTGTGCACCGAAGTCATTTGCAGGAAATCCGAGTATCACAAGCTTGTCCCCGTATTTTTCATAAAGAGACTCAAGCTTCTTGTACTGGGGTGTATTCCCGCATTTTGAGGCTGTATTGACGATCATCACTTTCTTTCCTTTCAGGCTGCTGAAATCGAACTGGTCTCCTTCAAGCGTTTTCACCTTAAAGTCATAAAAACCGTTCTGGGCAAATGAGGTCAGAGTAATTGTAAAAAAAAGTAAAAGTGCGGATGGTTTAAATAATTTCATTTCTTTAATAGTTAATTTTACAGCATAAAACAAAATACCTTTTGCAATGTTCAGAAGAACCTGGAAGCAGATCAAGATACTCATTGCCGTTGTCGTAATAATCATCTGCATTCCCAGGTCGATTCTGCCTCATACCGGGGGAGGCGAGCCTGACATTGATAATTATATGAAGCTGAATGACGCGGAGAAGCGGCTTGAGGAATACCGTGATGACAGGCAATCTCTTGAACTAAAGCTTCAGCAGCTTGAAATAATCAATGCCAGCAGGAAACGTTTCAATGCCAAACCTGTAAAACTCGATATACTTGCTTCACGTGTGGCAAACAAGATGAGCCGTGAAGCTGCTGAGGGCAATTTCCTTGGCCACTGGAACCTCAGGGGTGAGAAACCTTACCACCGGTATGCATTTGCCGGAGGTTACGATCACGTCTCTGAAAATGCCTATGGTGAATGGTCGAATATGGATTATAAAAACTCACCTGAAACGATATCTTCATTGATGAAGGCCGGTCATCAGACTTTCATGAAAGAGAAGGCTCCCAACGACGGTCACAAAAAGACGGTGATAAACAAGGATCATAATTATGTCGGTATCGGATACTCACTTGAAGGGAAACAGTTCAGGTACTACGAAGAATTTATTGACAGGTACCTGACTTTCAGCGATATTCCCTCCGGTGCCAGGAAAGGTGAAAACACCTCCATTACTGTCGGCACTGACGGAAACGAGTTTCTCTATTTCATGATAGTCTATTATGAAAAAGATCCATCACCCATGAATGCCAGGGAGATCTCACGAAGGAGCTCCTATGATGATTTCACCGGAAGTGTTTACAGGGAAGCCTGGGCCTGGGATCTCTCAAAGTACAGGAAAGGTAACACATACAAAATACCCCTTGTCTTCAATAAGGAGGGACTCTACTACATTCAGCTGTACACCGACAGGAAAGAAATAACCCGCCCCGGTTCGCTTGACACCAAAGGCAAGACACCCCGGAGCGGGATAGTTATAAAAGTAACAGGATAGCCGCAGAGTTATTTCACAGCCTGTGTAGTCTTAGTAATATCCAGAGTTATCGGGAATGAATAACCCTCATTGGTCATCTCCATGGTCCCGGTCATTTTCGTATTCTCCGTAAATTTTACGAAATAGCCATCAGGGGCAAACCAGGTACTGGTATTACCTGTAAAATTACCGCTTGTCTTCATGTCCATCCCCTGTACCTGGTTCCTCATAGTGCTGGTTCCCTGCGTGGTGGCTGTGATTTTGGCACACCTTATTCCATTAAGGTCTTCATACCCTTCGAACTTATTATTGCTCGTCACCACTGTAACCATGTTGTTTATGGCTGCCTCGCTTCTGACCGTATCGGTCGAGGTCCAGGTGTCACCCGGACGAATACGCTTTTCAGGAAGCCTGGGAAAGAAATCTATAAACGAAGTTGAAAGGTCGCTGTCGGCTGAACCTGCTACGCCATAGGTGACCTTTTTTGCCCCGGACAGATCTGTAACAACGCCGGAAGGGGACAGCCCAAGGTTGAATGACTTGCCTTTTACATCAACAGGGCCTCCCATTGCACCCTGCGGGGAATCGATGTTCTGTGAGAGGGAATCCATGGTGATGCTAAGCTTATCTCCATCGGGTTTTACGAGGCACCTTAAAGAAGAATTCACATAAACATCCATCGATTGGCCCTGCACATCCATGATTTCGTGTATGGCCGATCGGGAAGTGTACGTAACACCCTGTGAAGGGTACTTATAGGATAGTGTCACAGGTTTGTTCTGTGAGAATGCAGCCGCGGCTGTTATCGTCAGGATCAATGATGCTGAGATAAGGGTCTTCTGTTTCATTCTGAAGGGGTTAAAACATTAAATATAACGAATTTCAGAATAAAAAGCAATTATTACAGATCCTCTCTCCACTTCGACCTGTCAGGCAGCGCAGGTGTGGTCACCTTCCCTGCAGGTTTCTCGTTCAGCTGCTTCATCAGAACTTCCACTGCCTTTTCTATGCACGGATCGGCTCCTTTTGCCAGCTGCTCGGGACGGTCGACCACTTCGATATCAGGGTACACTCCTACACCTTCGATGATCCATCCGTCTTCCTTGTCAAAGACCCCGAACTGGGGCACCGAAACATAACCCCCATCGACCAGGCGGGCATTGCCTGATATCCCGACAAGTCCGCCCCAGGTGCGGGTGCCGATGAGTGGCCCAAGCCCGAGCTTCTTGAAGAAATAAGGGAAAGCATCGCCACCGGAGCTTGAATAGCCGTTTATCAGCATTGCTTTCGGGCCATCGTGGGCTATGGCCGGCGATTTTCCTGGCAAAAGACCGTTCCTGTGCCAGTAAACGAGGGTGTGCCTGTCGAGCAGGTCGGCCATCCTGTCGGGGATGAAGCCTCCACCATTATACCTGTCGTCGATTATAAGCGCCTCCTTGTCAGCATAGGCATACATACCCTCAAAGAGCTCCTTGTTTCCCTGTGTCGAGGTATTCGGAACATGAATGTAACCTATACGCCCGCCTGAAAGCTTATCTACCAGGGCTCGTCTTTCATCGACCCATTTGAGGTACATGAGATCGAGCTCTGTCGAGATCGGTTTCACGAGTGAACTGCGCGGGCCCTCTCCAGTCGGTTTACTGCTGACCGTGAGCTCAATTGTTTTTGCGGCAGTATTTTCAAGGAACGAATAAGGATTGTCCGAAGCGGTCACACTATTCCCGTTGATACTAATAATATAATCTCCCTCATTCACATCGACGCCCTGCTCGGTCAGCGGCGAACGCCTCGAAGGTACCCAGTTTTCACCGCGGTAGATGTCAGTGATTTTGTATCTTCCTGCAGCCTGATCCAATGCCAGCTCAGCTCCGAGGAGCCCTCCTTCGACCCTCCTGGGCCTCTCGAAATCACCCCAGTCGACGTAAGTATGACCTACATTCATTTCAGCCACGACTTCATTTATAATATAATCAAGGTCAGCCCTGTGGCTTACCGACGGGAGCAGGACGGCATAACGGTCCCTTACCTCCTTCCAGTTCAGCCCGTGAAGATTCGAGGCATAGAAATAATCCCTTACGATACGCCAGGCATCATTATAGATCTGTTTCCATTCAGCCTGGGGGTCAATCTTCATTTCCAGCCCGCTGAGGTTCAGCTTGCCTGCGCCTGCTTTCTGACCCGGTGTCAGCTTAATGATACCGTAATCACCGCCTGAAGTATACATCGCCATCTTCCCGTCAGCTGAAAGAGTAACATTAGTTACCCTGTCGAGGATTTCCTCCGATTTCTCATCAGTGATGTTGTATTTCATCAGCTTGCCGCCGCTAACGTATATGAGGCCACCCTCGACAGCGCCTATTATCCTGTAATCACCGGTTTCGCCGGGCAATGCGGTAATCCTTCCATTGATGCCATCGAAATCGACAGATACGGCAACTTCCTTTTTCTTCTCTTCAGCAGCAGGAATTTCAGCCACTCCCTTTATTTTTTTGTCGTTTATTGCAGGAGCGGGTTTAGCTGCGGCAGCTTCCTGCCTGACAGGCTCGACATCATTCTTGTCTTTGAAAAGCTTCGGGCTTTTCTTTGTCAATGCGATTGCATACAATCTCGTCGGATTGTTGTATACGTAGTCAAATTCGAAAGAAGAAAAAGAAAGGTTGAAGTCGCGGTTCGATATGAAGAATATGTAGTTCCCATCCATGCTGAAAACAGGGCTGTTATCGGAAAACACGCCATCCGTTACCTGCTGTTTTTTGCCGGAAGCAATTTCATAAAACCAGATCGATGATTCGGTGTTGCTCCCTTCTCTTGTATAAGCGATCCATTTTGAGTCGGGTGAAAAGCTGTAGCTCCTGAGCTCGTCGGTCGTACCCTGGTCGACATCAGTCGTCTTCCCGGTTGCGATATCCATCAGTTTCAGCCTTAAGGTCCTGTCTGAAAACATCAGGTATTTGCTGTCGGGTGACCACATAGGCTGATACTTCCAGGCGGAAGAGCCGGACGTGACCTGCCTTGGCCTGGAATCCTTTTTATTCTCGAGAAGATAAAGCTCATATTCGCCGGTCTGATCCGAGTAGTATGAAATATACCGTCCATCCGGTGACCAGGCCGGGAATATTTCACGGATGCCCTGTGTTTTGGTGAGGTTCATCGTAATACCATTCTCAGCCGGAACAGAAAAGATATCTCCGCGTGCATCGAACAATGCCCTTTTGCCTGTCGGTGAAATTGTGAAGCTGTGGATACTGGTGGTCACGTTTTTGTAGTAAGGAAGCAGGTTGGGATTATCGAAGTTAATGTTGATTCTGAGTCTTTCCTGTTGGCCATTATCCAGGTTCAGCTTATAGATGAATCCCCCGTTCTCGAACACCAGCTGGTCGCCGTTTCCGGAAGGCCACATAACATCAAAATCGCTGAAGCGGGTCACCTGTTTTGTTTCTTTCGTCACGGTGTTATATTGCCAGATATTCAGCTTGAGATCCCTGTCTGATGCGAAGAAGATCTTATCGCCGTACCATACCGGAAGCTGATCGGTGCCCTCAAAATTTGTGATCTGCTCGGATGTGTTGCCTTTCAGGTCGCAGATCCAGAGGTCTGTGGCCCTTCCTCCCTTGTACCTTTTCCAGTTGCGGAATTCACGGTCAACCGGTGTGAAAACAATTTTAGAGGCATCGGGTGAAAGCACGCCAAATCCTCCGTTTACTATCGGGAGAGGTTTTTCAAGTCCTCCTTCAAGATTGACCATGAAATATTTCCCCTGTCTTTCGCCGAATGACGTGCGGTTTGCCCTTATAAGTATCTGCTTACTGTCGGGTGTCCAGTCGAGCACAACATCATCCCATCCGCCCCGCGGGGGCATTATGCCGACAGAATTGTACCAGGTAAGCTGGCGGGGCACACCTCCCTGTGAAGGTATTACAAACACCTGGCGCGATCCCGAATACTCGCCGGAAAAAGCAATCCATTTGCCATCGGGAGAGATTTTAGGAAACAGCTCAAAGCCTTCGTGAGAGGTCAGGCGGCGTGCTTCACCGCCTGAGGAGCTTACTGTCCAAATATCTCCTGCATATACAAATGCCACAAGATCTTTGTTAATATCGGGAAACCGGAGCATGCGGACGTCATCTGCAGCTAAAAGCCTGGATGAAAATAAGTTGGAAGCCAGCACACTCAGAAAAAAGCAGATTAATTTTCTCATATTCTTATATTTGAATCAATTGCTAAAGATAGAAATATCAGTAAAAAAAATATTGCCTGAATTTTTCCGTTTACCATGCGAACATATTTTTCTTTTTTTTAATATTGACCTGTCTAAATTTCTTTAGCCCTGACTAATTTTAACCTGGATATTTCATGAGAACGAGGAGCTTCGAGGAGAAGCAATTGTCGCAGAAATTATTTGAGATCGAGAATGTTTCGGCCGAAATAAGCATCGAGCTTGACATTATCTTCAAGGAGCTGGACAGAAAAGGAAAATGGAATGAATTCATGTCCAACCTCGACAGCATCAAGCCTAAAAAGAAGTTCAGCATGGCAGACGTATCACCCGAGAATTATTATGAGAGCCTGCACTTTGCCTTTGACATAATGAGCAAATCCGAAGATCTAAGGGATGAAGTTGAAGCATCAACGATGGAAGCTGATCTCCTTAGGGGTAAAGGGATGGAGGAAATAGACATGCCGTCAGGCATGATGCAGATGCTAAATGAATCAGGCATTTATATTCAAGCAGGACGTTCCGAAGCAACCCCGATAAGGAATGAAAAATATACAGACCGCGTCTGTCTCTACAACCTGAAAAGCAAGAGAATACTCAGGCTGATGGAAAAAGCCCTCAATGTGCTGAAAGACAGCAAAACGTATATATTCATGAAGTTCTGACTTCAACCTGACGACCGATCTAAAAAATTCCGGGTATAATCATCATGCCTGCCGACACTATCGCAGGAACAGTAATATTATCCAGTCCTGATCCGCTCAGGTATTCTGCGACGGCCGACAACAGGGATAAACAAAGTGCAATGATCAAAGCGGTCGCTGTATTCATATCCAGGTAAAAGATCAACCCTGCAAACAGGATTCCGAAAGCTGAGACCAGGAATGCAGCCGAACCTGCAAGGGTTTTACCGAACCTGTTATGCGAACCACCCACATTCATGCCTGTCATCGATGCGGCTGGATCACAAAAAGTCATTACCAGGACAGGCAGAATAAACAGTGATCTTTCTTTCAGTATTCCGGAGATTGCATAAGCTATGATGATCCCTGCGAAAAAATAAGTTCCGCCATCAGTGTTCCTCTGCACCCCATTAAGCCCGTTCAGCAACTTAAGCTTTTTGGATACATAGATGAACGCTGCAGACTGAATGCAAAACAATATTATATATACCCCCGATGAAAAAAAACGTATCATGAAAATACACATAAAGCCTGTTATCATATGAGATATTACCCGTGAATACTCGGACCTCATCCGGAACAGGTATTGAATTGCTTCCCCGGTAAACAGTACGATCAGAAAACCTATGGAATATGCAAGGTAAGCAGCGAGGTCAGGGTCTGTTTCTGTCCTTTTCACAAAAAGATATCCTGCAATGCCCATTGTGGCACCGGCGAAAATAAAGCTGTCAAACCTGTCAAGCACTCCTCCCTGGCCGGGTAGTATCCTGCTGAAATCTTTTGTATTGAAAACCCTTTTGTAATAAGAGGCAGCAATATCACCGCAGAAGGCAGCAGAACAAATCAGCAGGCTCAAAAAAAGTGCTGCCGGAAGGCTGACGCCCGCATAGTTATGAAGGATGAGCCCTGTCACCACCGAGCTGATCATCCCTCCGGCGAAGCCTTCCACAGTTTTGGAAGGGCTTATCACCGGGGCTATCTTGTGATTCCCGGAATATCTTCCCGTCACCTGGCTGGCTCCGTCAAAGATCACAACAAGTATGTAGGTATAAATCACCATGTTCATAGGCAGGAAGAGGAACGCAGAGAAAAGAACTGCCAGTGTAATGTAAACGCTTATTGCCAGGGCGACAGTTTTTTCCTTCGAGGCAAGATTGCATTTCTTTTTCGAGACTATCAGAATTTCAATCAGGCCGGCTGCACAGATCAGGATACTGGCAGCCATCATAAAGGCTCTGCCTGAGGATGCCGCAGTGAAGATGAGAATAAAGATGGCCAGGTATGAAAAATATTTTAACCAGTAGTTTTTTCTTTCATCACCGGAAAGCTTTCCGGCGGTGAGAAAGATCCCTGCAGCGCCAACAATGAAATGCACTGACATTATAAGTATAACGGGCTTCATACTTGTTTTCTTTCCTTCAGCAATGCAAAAAGACTTGACAGGTGATTTCTCCTTTCCTTAAGAAGATACGTTATTAAAATAGTTTCAGAGAATGTAACAATACCGCTTATTATCATCAGTAAATAAAACCATTGATAAAATCCGGCAAAAAAAAGTACGATGAAAAACAACCCGTTGACGTAACCGGTAATCTTTGCTGCATAAGTGTGATAGCCATACGAAATCCGGAACTTGATAAATGAGTACAGCCTTGAGATCACAAAAAACAAAAGGAAAACATAAAATAACCACGCCTGCGGCTGAAAATCACTCCATTTGAAGAAGAAGATGCCGGTAATGGCAAGTATATATGTTCCCAGATCAGCAAATCCGTCTATAACCGAGCCAATCTCAGTCTGCTGGTTAAGCTTCCTGGCCAGCCATCCATCGACGATGTCGGTGGTAAGGTTGAACCAGATGAAAAATGCAAAAAGCTTTTCATGTCCCAGGAAAATAAAGATCATTATAAAAGGAAATGAGAAAAGCCTGTAAAGTGAAATTGCATTTGGTACCGTAAGCGGAATATTTATAATTTTCATCCTGTTCACAAATCAGACTCGTTGTTTATAGGCATGGCAGCCTGCTACTTTTGTAAGTGCAATACCCTCGGGTATAGTTTTTGCAAGTGCATTTCCGACAGCTTTCCTGCAAAAAGGGCATGGATTGTAGTTGCCGTCAGGATCTATATAAAGGTAACGGTTGCCGGCACCCAGGCAGCCATATTTCGCGGAATGGTAAGCCGGGAACTGGATGACAGGAAATGACCGGTATTTCCTCCCGGTATTCCTCTCAAGCATGAACCTGTGAATAATTTCAACCTGCCCGGGGCTTAGTGCGACATCTTTTCCTTTGTACGCCCCTGCCCTGCGTGGTTCGAGTATCCTCAGGAATGCCGCACCCGAATTCTTTGCAAGCAGATGAATTTTCGAAAGATTTTCGTATGAAACAAATTCCCTGTGAGCACATACTGAAAAGCAGACGATAAGGCCGGCTTTGGTGCAATTTTCCGCTGCTTCAAGCGCCCACCTGAACGAACCCGGGTTCTGCCTTATATGATTATGGCGCTCTTCATTCCAGTCATCAAGGCTTATTATTGCGCCGGTCATGCCATGTTCCTTCATTTTCACTGCCAGGGCGGGTGTAAGCCCGTAACCCGAAGTATTTATCCAGTAATCCCTGCCTGTGCCTCCGCGGATCATCAGCCCGAGCATGTCATCCATCCTGCAAAGAGGCTCCCCGCCGCTGAACTGAATATGCCGGATGCCGGATCCGACGATCCGGTCCATAATTATATCCAGATCTGCGGATGAGAGTGTTTCATGAGTACGGATGTTCTCTGCTTCATAGCAATGAAGGCATCTCAGAGGGCACAGGTTTGTTATCGCAAAGATCACCGTTTGAAGAGTGCCTGATCCGGGCTCATCGATACGCCTGAACTCATTCGTGATAAAATGGTTGAAAGCTTCGGAGGGCCATCCTGGAACATTAATGCTCCAGAAATACCTTTTGCCTGACCGCACCGCCTTGTAACCTCCTGCGTTATCGTGAAGCCTTATCCTCTCACGGATCAAAGAGGCGAGAAGTTTAAAAGAGCCAGGCAAACCGGCATTGTTCTGCATTGCTGTTTTCAGAACAGTGAAGCCAAGCCTGATCCTTACAAGAAACAATACCAGTCCTTTGACAAACATCAAAATTAATCTTTTCTCCTGCTGAACTCAGCAATTTTTTCCATCATCAGTTTTCTTGAGAATTCAGCAAATTTCCCCGGCTCACGCAGTGCCTTCAGCTTTCTTGCTTTTGGAATGCCGACTGCTTCACTCAAAATCTGGTAATATCCCCTGGAGTGAAGGAAAACAGAGCGTTTTTGCCCTTTCAGAGGAGGCGCTGAAAATTCAAGATCGGCTTCATCGCCCGGATCAGGCTGCGAATAATATTTCAGATCGTCATATTTGAGCATTCCTGCAACATCAGCTTCCCTGTTTGTAACAGCGCTGCCAACGGGCACCGTCCGGACCTCCAGTGGAACATTCAGGGAAAAATCCATTGCAGCATAATCGATCTCCCAGAAGAATGCACCGGATTCAAGCTTTATCCTCACTGTATCGTTTTCCATTCCTTCCAGATTGATGGCCAGCACATCATCCCTGAAGCATGCAGGCCCGGCATTATTGAAGTAGTCGCAGAATTCCCATTTCCCATCGCGTTCAATATATACCATCAGGGGTATTTTCTGATCCAGGGACCACCTTATCAGATCCTCCCTGCTGCGGCTGTTCTGCTTTTTAACCCATGTGTCATAATAGCCTCCGAAGAGATCATGAGAGTTCTTGTACACATAATCGAGCCATATTGAATTCCTTGCCCGGATCAAAAGCTTGCCGGTGATTACACCTTCGGGCGGACAGAAGGAAACGATCACTCCTTCTGTAACAGGCAAATTATTATCCCTTATATCTCCGAAGTAACATAATTTATCCTTTTTGCTTATAAAGGACAGGACATCGAGTCCATTCAAATTTGTTGCACTTACCGGGAATGTTATATCCTGAAAAGTCTGATAATTACCATACTTGTCATACAGGATTTCAGTTCCTGCATTATGGTCGATGACGAAAAGCTCGGCAAGGTTTGTATTTTCGATCTCCTTTGCTTCATTCGTCATCTTAATCCGGTAAACTCCGTTTTCATCGACTATTCCGGGGAGAGCAAGATAATCGTGCCTCTCGAGCGGAGCATATACGGCGCCACTGTAGATTTCGCCTGCCAGCTCAGTCCCCGATCCGGAATTGATATAAATCAGCGGACACGATCCCACTGTAACTGCCAGCAGGAAAATCACTGCCGGTACAGCGAGAATAATTCCTCCGACAATTCCAAAAACGCCTAAAATAGTGGAAAGATCGGTTGCACCTTTATCCTTTTCATAAATATCGACCCTCCATAAATCTTTTAGCGAAAATGCAGCTGCAGAATAACCCGGCGCCAGCTTTTCCCTGAATGTATTGACATAAAGATGAATCTCATTTAAGATCCTGGAATCTCCAAGCTTCGGCCTGAATCTGGCAGTTCTGTTCGGCTCAGGGAAAGTGGTGGTCTGCACCGGGAATTGGTAATTGCCTGTGTTAATGCCAGATGCCGAATCACCCTGAATTTTGAATTCGGAAAGATAAAAGACCGAATTCCCGGAATGCACGACGAATGATTTGCTCACAGTTGCCAGGTACTCAAGCGTATCAGGTTTTACCGGGGGAGAAAAAGCTTTATAATATTGCCTGAAGCAACCTGTCATGAAGAATAACCCAAGGACAGAAATCAATGATCCGGCTGCAATTTTCAATGCCGAACGCTTAAGAAAGCCCCGGTTATTTCCGGAAATATTTTTGTGGAGAATCATAACGTTGTATAATGAATAGGACGATCCAAGATCTGATAAATGCTTTTGATGAATTCTAATTCACTGTTGTCTGATTAAAAGTATATAAAAAAAATAAAACAAAGCAAATTCTGACTTACCCCTGTCAGTGAAACCTTCAGCCGGTACCCGGTAAATAGTTAAATTTGAAGATTATTTAAGGGGAACTGTACAGTAAATGAGAGATGAACTTATCAAGGTGTTTACAGGTTCCGATGTTTCTGTAATCCTGCTGAAAGGATTACTTGAAGAGACGGGGATCCCTTCAATAATCCGGAATGAATACCAGTCAGGGATAAATGCCGGTTTTTTTGGAGGTGTCCCGGCATCTGTCGACCTGCTCATAAAAGAATCTGATTTTTCAAGGGCTGAGCCGTTAATAAGGGATTTTGTTTCGAAAAATAACATTGGATAAAATTTAAAAACTTTGATCAGTTTTATAACAGACGAGCAATTATACAGGCAGGTTATCGAACCTGTTTCGTCGGCAAGCAAATTTGTCTGGATCGGCACTGCTGACATAAAAGATCTGCATGTCAGGACAAGGAATTCAGTTCAACCTTTTCTTGCTGTTCTGAATTCACTTGCAAAAAGAAAAATAGCAATTCGCCTGCTTCATGCAAAAGAACCCGGTCCGAACTTCAGAAATACTTTCGATAAATATCCTGCTCTTTGGGAATACATGGAATGGCAGCTGTGCCCGAGGGTGCACTTCAAGCAGTTCGATTAAGTATGGATGGGCAGCCATTGCAAAACCTGCAGGAGGAAGCAGTTTTGTTCAGACCCGATCCTATAGGCCTGGTGTCACAAAGGCGGTTTCCAGGCATGCAAAGGCTGAATCAAAAAATATACACCAAAGAATTACGTAATTAATTACGGAATTAATTACGTAATTCTTTTAAACATCAACCTGGAATAACAAAACACCGGAATTTATTGTTAATACCTGATGAAACATTCTTATTCAGGACATCGCTTTTAAGAACACCGGGTATGGAACCAAAAACAGCAACTATCATAGGAGCCACCGGCCTCATCGGAGGTCATCTCGTACAGCTTCTCAGTGCCGATAAATATTTCAAGAACATCAGGATACTTGTAAGGAGACCTGTGGAATGCAGTCAGAACGTGGAAATGAAGGTCATAAATTTCTCCGACGAGGATGAATTAAGGGAGGCAATTTACGGGAGCCATGCTGTTTTTTGTGCGGTTGGCACAACGCAAAAGAAGGTGCAGGGTGACAAGGCTGAGTACAGGAAGGTTGATTTTGATATTCCTGTAAATGCCGCCACATACTGTGCTGAAACGCGATGCCCTCAGTTCCTGGTGGTTTCATCTGCAGGTGCAAACAGCAGGAGCAATAACTTTTATCTCAGGCTCAAAGGTGAAGTCGAAGATACCCTGTCAAAGATCCATGTGCAGTCAATTTCCGTATTCCGTCCTTCAATGCTCACAGGGAAAAGAGAGGAATTCAGGGCAGGTGAGCTGCTCGGTAAGGCGCTTGCCATTCCGCTGTCATTTTTATTCCCGCCGAGCTACAGGCCAATATCTGCTTTCCAGGTGGCAAAAGCAATGGTTGCAGCTTCAAAAAAGCAAATCGCAGGATTTCATATATACCAGTATCCCGAAATGATGGAGCTGATAAAGTAAGCCGTTAAAGTGCACAATTGGAGCTCACCTTCGATTGATTGCAAACTTCAAGCCACTACGGTACTCCCGGATCATGAATTAGAATAAGGATGCTGGTATTTCCTGTATTCACGTTTCAGGAGCGCTGTTGCCGCGGGATTGTCAGGTATCTCATTTTTCTGTTCGTTCCACCTTACAACTGACTGCGTGTAGTAAGATATCATTGTCAGCTGGACCGTTGCTGTCGATCTGAAGGCATCAGCCGGTGTGCAGGTAATAAGTTCCCGATCTTTTTTCCGCACTGCATCCAGGAAATTCTTCACATGATCATCCTGCATTGCCGGTGAAGGTACGGGCAGAACCTCCTGCTTCCCTCCTTTTTCAGCCGGGAAGACTATCGCCCTTGCATCGTCGGCGAAGATGATCCCTTTTTCGCCATAGAAAAAGATGCCGTTATTAAAGTCATTGTTCACGTCGCCGTTGCCCCACAGCCTGTGTTCCCATATTACCGGAGCCTTCCGGAATTTCATGCTGGCATTGAGGGTGTCGGGAGTTGTGATCTGGTCTTTCAGAACATTTATACCTCCGGTAGCGAAGAACTCAACAGGCATCGATTCATCCATTATTGTACGAATGATGTCGATGTGGTGTATTCCCCAGTCAACCAGGTGACCGTTGCCATATGATCTTTCAAGCCTCCATGTGCGATGCCCGATGCTCGGGCGGTATTCGAGCTTAGGCGCCGGTCCGCACCATTCCTCCCAGTCGAGGGATGCCGGAGGCGGCTGGATGGTCGTGTCCTGTTTTGCAGGAATATAGTTTATCTGTGCCTTAATCTGCTGCACCTCCCCTATCCTGCCGCTGCCAATAACCTCTTTAACTTTTTTAAATGACCCCGCCTGTCTTCTCTGGAAACCGATCTGTACAATATTGCCGGCCTTTGCGGCAGCAGCGACCATGGCCTGTCCTTCACGCACGTCATATGCGAGAGGTTTTTCACAATACATATCCAGGCCTTTTTTACAGGCGGCGATGAACGGCAGCGCATGCCAGTGCGGGACAGTACCTATGAAAACAGCCTCAAGTCCTTTCATTCCAAGGAGCTCGTTATAGCTTTTCATTGTTTGCGGTCTCGTACCTTGAAGCTTTGCGATCTCATCAGCGGCGCTCTTCAGATGTTCCGTATCCAGGTCACATACACCGATCACTTCGACACCGCCGGCTTTCAGTGCAGCCGTTGTAATAACCATGCCATACCATCCTGCACCGACAAGGCCAATCCGCAGCTTTCGTTCCTGCCAGTTTGTGGGAATATAGATTGACGAAGCCATAGCAGCTGATCCGAGGGATGCCACCCTGAGGAATTCTTTTCTTTTCATTGGTCACAGTTTTTTTCAACAACCAATTTACTGAAATCATTTCAATAATTATAATGAAGTATCCGGTAAGAGGCAGGCTGTTGTTTCAGGTGTCATTTTTATTTACCTTAATCGCCCGAACAAACACCTTGCCACATCATGAAAAAAGTCATCATCCTGTTTCAGCTGCTTGCATTGACCATTTCAGTGAATTCACAGGATCCGGATGAAGCTGGTCTATTGAAAGCGATGCATACCATAACCAGTGAGGATATGCTTGATTATGTTAAAAAACAGTGTGATGACAAATATGAGGGACGGCTGACCGGGACACGCGGTTACCAGGAATGTGCCGAATGGCTCGCCGGGGAATTCTCCGGGATGGGGCTCACCCCTGCAGGCGAAAACGGCACCTGGTTTCAATGGTTTGATATCCCGTATACACTGGTATTTCCCGGATGCGGTCTTACTTTGCATATTCCTGTCAGGAACGAAGGTGAGATCCTGAAGCATTACAGGTATATAAGTGAATATATGCCGGGCTCGACTTCGGGAAACGGGGAAGTGACAGCTGAGGTGGTTTATGCAGGCTACGGCATTACTGCGCCGGAGCTTGGTTACGATGACTATTCAAAGATCGATGTAAAAGGAAAGATCATTTTGATTGAGAGAGAAGCCCCTGTCGATCCAGGTGCAGGCGCTGAGAAGTTCAATCCCTGGTATAAATATTCATTTCACCAGTCAAAGTTAGAAAATGCCGTGAAGCATGGGGCTGCGGGGATGATCTATAATTACGGACCTATAGCAAATCCGAACAATGACTATTTTAAGAACTTCATATACGTCCACATCGGAGACACAGTGGTAAAGGATATTTTTGCCGGGACAGGACTCAGCCATGATGCTGTAATCCGGCAGATCAACCAGTCACTTAAGCCACACTCCTTCAATACAAAAAAAATTATTACAATAAAGATGAGCACTCAGCATATTCCCGATGGCAAAGGAAGCAATGTGATCGGGATCCTGAAGGGAGCAGATCCGGTTCTGAGCAAAGAGACGATAATAATAGGCGCACATCTTGATCATCTTGGAAAATGCTATGACATCATCCCGGGAGCCAACGATAATGCATCGGCAGTTGCCGTTATGGCGGGAGTTGCAAAAGCGTTGGCCACGAATAAGATACCCCTGAAAAGGACAGTGGCCTTTGTTGCATTCGGATCAGAGGAACAGGCTCTTGCCGGATCAAGGACATTTATAGAAAATCCACCTTTTCCGCTGGAAAAGAGCATCCTGCTGAATATGGACGGTGTTGGCATAGGGCACTCCATTGGCGCAAATGCCGGAAAGAATTTCCCCCTGTTATGGTCTGTTATCGAAGAGGCAAACAACAGGTATATCCACAGGCAGCTCGTAACAAATTATTTTGGGAACCTGGGGCGACCGCGGCTCGATGCAGCAAGGTTCCTGGGTGCAGGCGTCCCATCCTTAAGCTTTTATACATTCGGATCAGAGAATTACTACCATGTACCTCTTGATAATATCGATATAATCAAGCCTGAAATAATGGAGGACCTCTGCCAGCTACTTTTCATGGCAGTAATAAAGATGGCAAACAGTGAAGGGGAGCTGAGGTAGAGCGTTGAGTGTTGAGCGTGGCTTCGTTTTTCTTCCGGCATTTGAAAGCAAGCTTTCAATGCAATTTTAGAGGCGGGATTATTTCATGATCCCGGTTGGGGAGTTTCGACAAAAGAAAAAGCCTGACGCTCGTTTTACTTCGTTGCAGTGATCCTGTACTGAACCATTCCGAAATCGAAAATCCGAAATCAGAAATGATGGCGGATTACCTGCGGTGATCCCGGTTGGGGAGTTTCGACAAAAGAAAAGCCTGACGCTCGCTTCACTCGCTTCCGGGCTTCGTTTTTTCTTCCGGCATTTGAAAGCAAGCTTTCAATGCCTGCATAAAAACGAAGCCCGGCACTTTCGTGCCAGGCTTTTTCTTTTGTCGGGGTGGCGGGATTCGAACCTGCGACCCTCTGGTCCCAAACCAGATGCGCTAACCGGACTGCGCTACACCCCGCTTCGTCCGCCGTAGCTTAAGCGAAGGCAGACTTTTATTCGAGCCGCAAAAATATAATTTGTTTTTGAATATATAAGATATCTTTTCGAAAAAGTCTCAGTAGTTATTTCATTTTTATCCGGAAATACCGGATGACTTTCAGATCTATCTGAGACAAGAGCTGAGAATTCTTAAAATTATATCCGGGATTAATTCAGGTTTTTGTTCTATATTCACTAAACAATAAAATTTAGTGGAGGTGACCAATTTCAAAACCTCAGTGATATATTCATCTGGTGATTTACTGCGAATTTCTCAGTTATATATGGTTTCTTGTGAAATAATTAACAGTTAAACCTATGATAATTATGATTTAACAAATTTGTAGAGGGCTGTCTTTTTTTAATACATTGCTTAAATTGTTTTAACCCTGAGCAACCTTTGTATAAGAAGACTGATCTCTTACAAATACAGAATAACCTATGAAAATAACCCTTAAATCGGTCCTTGTTGTGGCCATGCTTTTGCTTATTGCCACATGCAAAAAGGATGAAAAAACTGTAACTGTATTCGAGGTTATCGATTTGCAGGTCTCTGATAATTCCGTCAGGATCAACGGAAAGATCACCTCTTTAAGCGGTAATAATATAACTGATTATGGTATATGCTATTCTGTGAAGAATAATAGTCCTGTCGCTACAGACACCGCCCTGCACCTGGGAGTTCCTGAAGTCGGAGCTTTTTCAGCCACCATCAATAATCTTCAGCGGAACAAGACTTATTATTTCAGGGGATTTATCAGGGAAGCAGGTCAATATCTTTACGACGACGTAAGATCCGCAAAAATTGAGGCTGTCGCGCCTTCCGCAATAACAGCTGCCGCAGGCAGTATTGCTGAATCATCAGCCGTTCTGAACGGCAGTGTAAACGCCAATGGCGTTTCTACAACTGTGTCATTTGAATATGGCACAACAACTGCATATGGAAATGTGATCAACGCTGCTCCAAACCCGCTCACCGGTACATCTGCATCGAATGTCTCGGCAAACCTGGCCGGACTGGCATCGAACACGACTTATCATTACAGGGTCAGGGCAGTTAATGCAGCGGGAACCGTGACCGGGGAGGATGTCAGCTTCACAACAACCATAAATCTTGTTGCCCCTGCCGCCACAACCACTGCAGCATCATCGGTAACGAACACAACCGCTACGATCAACGGCTCCGTTAATGCAAACGGAAGCAATACAACTATCTCCTTCGAATACGGTAACTCATTCCTGTATGGCTCGGTGATCAGCGCTTCGCCATCAACCGCCTCTTCGATCGTACCGGTAATCGTCAGCGCTTCACTTACAGGACTTACACCCGGACAACTCTATCATTTCAGGGTCAAGGCAGTGAGCGCGGGGGGGACAACCAATGGTGAAGACTTCACGTTCACAACAACACAGCCACCGGCAGCAACAACAAATGATGCATCCAATACAGGGGCAAATTCTGCCACACTTAACGGAGCTGTCAATGCTTTTGGCATTTCAGCGAACATATATTTTGAATACGGTACAACAGCAAGCTACGGTACTATAGCTGCAGCCGATCCTTCATCATCTTCAGCTTCCTCTTCAGTTGCATCAAAGCTCGACCTTACAGGGCTTGCAGAAAACACAACATATCATTTCAGGATCAAGGCTGTCAGCGCCGGTGGCACATCCTATGGCACTGATCATGTATTTACGACATCCGTTTCAGCCAGCTTGCCGGTAATGTATACTGAGCTTGTGACAGACATAACCCAAACTGCTGCAAGCTGCGGCGGAACTGTCACATCAGATGGTGGAGGAGCCATAATTGCAGCCGGTGTGTGCTGGAGCACTACATCGCCACCCTTGGTCTCCGGAAACAAGACAACCGATCCGGTCAGTTCAGGCACCTTCACAAGCAACATCACAGGCCTTACGGCAGGTACAACATATTATATAAGGTCATACGCCACGAACAGCGCAGGAACTGGTTATGGACCTGAACGAAGTTTCTCAACGGCAACTGCTATTGCGATTCCGACAATTACAACTTCGGCAGTTACCGACATTACACAAACCAGCGCAGTCAGCGGAGGGAATATTTCCTCAGACGGGGGTGATGCCATCACGGCCAGCGGAGTATGCTGGAATACTTCAGCCAATCCTACAATTTCAAATAACAAAACACTGGACGGATCAACTATCGGGGCTTTCATCAGCAACATTACCGGCCTTACCCCGGGTGTAACATATTATGTAAGATCCTATGCGACCAATAGTGCAGGCACAGCTTATGGCTCACAGGTAAGCTTTGCAACCCAGGCTGCATCAATCGACCTGCCCACGCTGAGTACTGCCGCAATTACCTCGATTACACAAACCTCAGCTTCCAGCGGCGGGAATGTAATATCCCAGGGTGGTGCCGCGGTGACTGCCCGGGGAGTCTGCTGGAACACTTCACCTGATCCGACGATTTCTAATTCAAAGACCAGCGACGGCAACGGTACAGGTTCATTCACAAGCAGCCTGACATCATTATCAGCCTCAACAACATATTATGTCAGAGCCTATGCAACGAACGCAAGCGGGACGGCATACGGCAACACCCAGACTTTCACAACGAACAGTGTCGTCACCCAGAGTGCATCCACTTCAGCGGCAAGCAGCATCACGCAAACGACAGCTACTTTCAATGGCACTGTGAATGCAAACGGGCTCAGCGTGACAGTAACATTTGAGTATGGACTGACAACATCATATGGCAGCAACATAACCGCAAGCGGAAGCCCCGTATCGGGATCCATAACAACAGCAGTTACAGCAAATGTCACAGGGCTTTCAGCGAACACACAGTACAATTACCGTATTAAGACGGTTAGCTCATCAGGTACAGTTTACGGCGACAACCAAACCTTCTCCACACTTGCAGGTGTTCTGCCAACGGTTACAACAGTGTCCCCGGTAACAGGAATAACAACATCTGGGGCATCGGGAGGAGGAAACGTGACCGTTCAGGGGAGCTCTGCTGTTACAGCACGTGGAGTATGCTGGAGCACTGGCCTGAACCCGACCACAGCTAATTCAAAAACAACCAATGGCACAGGCACCGGAGCTTTCACGAGTTCTATAACAGGTTTGATCGCAAACACACTGTATCATGTAAGAGCTTATGCAACAAACTCGACCGGCACGGCATATGGTGATGATGTCACATTTACTACCAGCGCCGTTGTTGTTGCGCCTACGGTCACAACTGCTTCCGTATCTCCGGGTATAACTACGGCAAGCACAGGAGGTAATGTAACACTAGATGGAGGTGCATCTGTAACTGCCCGCGGAGTTTGCTATGGCACATCAGCCAGTCCTGACATAACGGGACTTAAAACCACTGACGGGACAGGCACAGGGTCATTTACCAGCAACCTGGCCGGATTGACAGGTTCAACTACATACCATGTCAGGGCTTATGCAACAAATTCTGCCGGGACCGCCTATGGAAATGATATTCAGTTCACAACAAATGCGGCTGCCGTTGTCCCTACTGTATCCACAGCTGACATCTCTGCAATAACCACTTCATCCGCATCATCAGGGGGTAATGTGACATTCGATGGCAATGCGACAGTTACTGCGCGTGGAATATGCTGGGGAACTTCAGTAAATCCAACAACTTCAAATTCAACTTTCCCAGATGGTTCGGGCACGGGAACATTTACGGGGGACATGACAGCACTCAGCCCCGGTACAACGTATCATGTAAGAGCTTATGCAACGAACAGCGCCGGTACTGGGTATGGAAATGATATTTCTTTTGCAACCTTATGTATCCAGCCCTCAGCTTCAACTTCGGTTGCGACCGGAGTAACAGCGACAACAGCAACACTGAACGGGAATATCAATGCTAACAATTTCTCTACTAATGTAACATTCGATTATGGACTTACCACCGGTTACGGCACTACTGTTGCCGGTTCTCCTGCATCAGTAACCGGCAGCGCCGGCACAGCAGTTACCGCCTCAATTTCGGGATTGCTCCCAAATACACTTTACCATTTCAGGGTAAATGGTGCAAATTGCGCCGGCACTGTAAATGGCAGCGACCTGACTTTTACAACACCATGCACAACAGCAACGGCTACGGTGAATACCCCGACCGGTGTGGCTGCAACTTCAGCAACC
>DATGWQ010000332.1:0-18802 GCA_035299385.1 Bacteroidales bacterium
GTGCGTATTTTATTGAACTCGGCATAATCGCGTTCGATGTCCCTGAGGTAATTGGTCGTCCTGACGACATCGTGCCAGGTCATGTTCTCGGCAGCCAAAAGGTTTGTGATATTGCGGTATGTCCTCCAGAGCTGGGCGCCGAAGTCTCCTGTATGTTCAGCTTTCCCCTCTTCATTCACGCTTGCGGTACCTGAGATGAGCAGGATTTTATAACCGCCGAATTCAAGCTTCAGAGCCCTTGAAAATGATGAGGGCCTCTGATAGCTGTATGCCTCATTTATGACCTGAGGTGCATGCACCGCAAATTTCTCAACAGGAGGGCGTGTTTTATGTATTTCAGGATACGTGTATCGGGCAATTCCTCTATCGTCAAGAATGCCCAGCTGCTTCATTTCAGCGCGCTCACCTTCAGTAAGTCTTGAAAGATCGATCAGATTCTGTAATTTATCCATCTCTGTTCTGTTAGGTTCAGTTCATTATTTCATTAGTTCTCCCCTGCAGACTCCTTTCGAAGTTGCCAGCCATACATAATTGTCTTTCGCATCGACTCCGATTATGAAATTATTTGAAATGGAAGGGGAGAGTGGTATTTCTTTTTTGTCCTTTCCGCTTGTGATGATTGCTTTCCCGTTTGCATCATTGTCATTCTTCTTATATGTAACCCAGGTTTTTCCGTCAGTTGTGCTGAAACCGTTATCGCAGCATACCAATGCAACACGGCCTTTAGCCCGCAGAAAGTTGATGAAATTGCTTGCCAGCCCGCTGTCATGATCGAAGAAACCTTTCCAGTTCTTGCCGTCATAGCTGCTCATCCCGAAATAGGTGGAGACCCAGAGTGTTCCGTTTGCCCAGGCTGTTGCAGTTGTGATGTCATGGACAACTCCGTCATCGGGCTGAAGATCTATCTCCATGAAGCCATCAGGGTCGGTATAATCCCTGAAGCGCTTCGTTGCCTTGTTATATTCGATAACGCCTCCGCCCCATGCGGCTATAAAGATCTTTCCATCACCTTCCGAGAGCGCGTATGTCCATGGTTCATGCATAGGGGCATTCAGCTCGGTAAATATCTCCCATTCTTTTTTGAAGGTATCATAACGCCCGGCTCCCCCGGCAGTTGCAACCCATACATCTTTTCCGTCGCATACAACATTGTACACCAGGTCATTCGGCATCCCGCTGTTGAACTGGTTGAAGACTTCGAATTTGTCCCCCGACCAGCGTGTAAGTCCGCCCAGTGTTCCTATCCAGATATCGCCTGTCATCTCACTGTAATCGACCGAAACAACACCGTTGTGGCTCAGTCCGTCCTTTGTTGTATATGTCCTCCATTTCCCGTTCTCATAAACGGCAAGGCCATCGTGTGTGCCGGCAAGCACCCTGTTGCCGAATATCCTTACTGTATAGGCATGATCAGAAGGCAGACCGTCTTTAGTTGTAAAAGTTCGCCATTTACCATAAACCGGCATTCCGTTGGCTTCTTCTATCGAAGTCGTCGCAGCTATTTCTTCAGATCTGCCGGCGGCTGTATTTTCAACAGATTTACTGTCTGAAACAGGGTTTCCGCCAGAAGCTTTCGTTCTTCCGCTTAAAAGCAGCACTGCTGCCGTAATAATTATAACTGCCGCAAGATAAAGAGCAAGTTTTATAGGACGTTTATTCATATATATTATTTATGAAACATTGACGCTTTACTGTATTCTGTTTTATCCGTTTCGTAAACCGGGTCCCTTAAAGATTTAAGGTATTCGATCAGATCATTCAACTGTGTTTTATTCAAATCGTTTACCGCACCATGCTGCTCGGTTTTTCCGTAAATGGTCCATATCTCCTCCAGCGTTGCGGCCCTCCCGTCATGCAGGTAGGGTGCTGAAGCAAATATGTTATTCAGATGCGGTACGTCGAATAGAATGGAATCGTCGCTGGAAGCAAGTGTGCCTACATCCACGATCTTCCGGTTGGTATAGAATGGTGCCGGGTGGCATGTAACACACCGGTTCGGCGCGGGTATCTCATATCCTTTGGAATCTGCAGAGCGCTCAAAGATCTCTTTTCCTCTCATCTGCGCTGATGTCAGCGCTCCGTCGGGATTATACAAAAGATCAGGAGGATTCGATATCCCCGAGTAAATGTATGCAGTGATGGCGTCGAGCTCTTTGTAGCTGAAAGGCTCGGTCCTTGTCAGAACAGTGGAAAACCTCATCCCGTCCTGCTTGTATATTGACTGGTTTTTCCCGTTCCATTTAAATGGAGCGGTTTCCCCTATATCCCTGAGTGATTGTGTATTTGTAACATTCCGCCCCATATCCTTGGAAGCCATATTGTAGACCAGCCCGTCCTCGTGCGTGTCGGGGTGACAGGTGTAACAAGAATACTGATTCTGAAAAGTATGGCCGGCGTTATTGAGCAGCTGCCTGCCCTGCCTTCTGACTGAAACCCTTCCTGGGCCGCCGAGATCTATTGTTCTCACGATCTTTTCGGAGTCTGCATCGATCACTGCTATCCTGTCATCGAGCATCTCTGCCACATATACGAACTTTCCATCCGGTGACACAGCCATACCTTTCGGATTTGCACCTGTCCTTATCCTGGAAGACACAAAATGCCTGCTTACCCCGAGATTATTGGCAAAAGATGCAAGCAGGTGATCAGGGGTGTTTTTGATGATATGCCTGATCGAATCGATGCTGAGCACCGAAACGCAGTCGATTCCCGAGCTGCTTACAAAAGCTTTCCTGCCATCAGGCGTGATGACGACGTCAAAGGGATCGGGATAGAACTGGTTCGGCTCATCGGTGAGCAGCTGAACGACCTTTCCGGTTCCCTGGTCAATAACTCCGATGCCATGGGTCATCATAAATCCCCTTTCGACCTGTATCGAAGGCACCAGGTTCTTCGGCCTGATCATGGTAAAAATTGCAAGATCTCCTTCAGGCGTGAAAGCTGCATTCTCCATCATGTATGCAGATTCGATCTCCCTGTGTTTCTCTATGGTCTGCATTTCCCCGTTCATGACGGTGAGCTCTGTCTTCAGAGTCGAACCATAAGGTGCGATCAATGCTCTCCTGCTCGGAACATAAACTGTTTTCCCGTCAGGAGATACCTGGATGCCTGTCGGGTTATTGCCTGCAGGCAGTCTCTTTATTTCCTGCCCTGAAACGAGATCAATCACAGAAATGTCACCGCCGAACGAGTTTACGGCATAAAGATATTGCCCGTCTTTGCTCAGGGCGACTCCTGCCGGTCCGTTACCAGTGCTGATGGTTTTGACTACTTTGAATGATGCAATATCGACAACCGAAATATTATCCGACCATTGATTGCTTACATAGCAGTATTTGTTTTCAGTGTCCGTAATAACGGTGTGGGGATGATTTCCAACTTCTGTTTTGGCAGTTATCTTCCCGCTGGAAGGATCAGCTTCGAGGAGCATGTTCCTGTCCTGGGTCACGATGAAGAGCTTACCTCCTGCACATGCCAGGTTAATCGGTGAGTAATAAGCGGGTTCCAGCATTTCTGAAACCGGGTTTTTTTTAAGGTAAAGGTGGCATGAAGCACAATTCAGCGGATGATCTGTCGTAGCTGTTATATAATTCACATGCTCCCTCGACCATTTATGTGCAGGAAAAGAAATGACTGCAAGAATCAAAAGAAATAAAATTGCCAGGTATCTTTTTTTGAATTTCATATTTACTCGAGTTCAACTATCTTTTCAGTGATCTTTTCAACATGAACCGGGATAATTGCGGGTGCCTGCCTGACAGCAAGCGGAAGCCTGTTTTCAGGAACAGTTTCTGAATCCTCATGACATCCGGAGCAGCCCCTGCGCTCATTGGGTCTTAAAGACATCCAGTTGCATGTACGGATCACATGACCGTTTTCATCGAGGGTGCTGATCCGGAAAGGCATATCTGCAATTATCTTCATATATATTGACCCGTCAGACTCTGGTTGTACCCTCCCGTATGAAGCATCAATTCCTGTAATTTCAATCTGCATTGTCTTCCTTTCTCCTGAATCCAGAGATTGCCCGTTGACCGTTATATCCTGGCATAAAAGCAATCCCGTTTTTACAAGCTTGTCAACCTCGCTCGGCAGCTTGCGTGGAACAGGCCTCGCACTGGCACGAATAGCATAAACCACATCTGTTCCGTCATCTGAATAAATTTGAATTAAAGAGCCTCCTTTTTCGTCATATTCAGACACGCTGAACCTTTCCGCCGATTGCTTCCTGCTGCATACGAGCCATTTATTATTATAAGGAACAGCACTGATGAAATCACCCGTTATGTCCTTGAATATTAAAGATTTTGAATGAAGCGGCACATTATAGTTAACACGGCTTACAAGCATTTTTCCGGTAGAATTCGCTTTTTCAGTGAAGACAATTTCCGATGAAGCAGTCTCATGCGGCCTCATACTATAAAGCCCAGGTGATTTGAAGAATAATTCTGCTTTTGTTCCGTCAGGTCTCAGGACAATCATTTCGGGTTTGCCGTTCACCGGATAATCCTTCCGGCAAATTGCAAGTATCCTGCCATCAGCCAGCACTGTCGATGAATTATATGATGAGGGTGTAAATGTTATTCTTTCGTTGCCCGAACCATCCCTGTTGCATGTAAAAAGTGACAAGTGCGATTTGAGCGAATCGTTTACCAGCAGCCTGCTGTACACCAGCCTGTCGCCCGGAAGCCAGGCAGGATCGATACAGGTTTCAGTTGCAGGCGTGACTTCCTTCGTTTTTCCGTTTTTAAGCTTCATCTCCCAGATCTGCCAGGGAGAGTCTTTTGTTTTCCTTCCGGCAAACAGCAGATAATTGGCATCAAAGGAAATGTCGGGTGAGCAGGCAGCAAAAAAATCACCTGTAAGAATTGTAATACCTTCCTTTCCTGGTTTTATAAGTCCGATCGATGAAGGATACAAATCATTTTCAGGGCTTATTGTGTCAATATAAGTTCCTGTCTGTCTTGTAACAACTATTATCCCGTCCTCACTATTCTTACATGAGAGAAGGGCAAAAGGCAAAAGCAACATCAGTGCAGCCAGGGTCTTGCCTGTACGTCTCATTTTTCTGAGCTGTTTGGTTCGGTTACAGTGAGTATCTGGTTGGCTTTGACATTTTCAAGCACCTGTTTTGTGCCTGAAGGCCAGAATATTTCGATATGTTCAATATTGTCGTTTTTTCCAATGCCGAAGTGAAGCCTGGGGTCACCCTGCGAAAGGTAACCTGTTGTACTCCTTTTCTGTGCAATCTGCAGCCTGCCTCCCGATGTGAGCCTTACCCTGGCCCCGATAGCATCATGGTTGCTGGCAGTTCCTTTAAGGTTAAGCTCGATCCAGTTGAGCTGATTGCCCTTGTTATTCCTGAGAAGTATGCATCTGTCATTCAGGTTTGTGACGAAAAGGTCCAGGTCGCCGTCATTATCGATATCGCCGGTGCATGAGCCGCGTCCCACATATTCCTGGCTGAAGTATTTTCCCAGTTTTAGAGAGATATCGCTGAATTTTCCCTTGCCGTCATTCTCAAAGATCTGCGATTCCTGGCCGTAAAGATGCTTGAGGGCTCCGTTAGTTTTGGTAATATCGATATCACCGTCATTGTCATAATCGAAGAAGGAGGATGACCAGCCGACGAACTGGGCTGCAGACATTGAAATGCCGGAAGAGACGCCTTCATCCGAATAGAGGCCGTTTCCCCGGTTCTGGTAAAGAGAGCAGTATGTGTCATCGGACACGAACATGTCAAGCAGCCCGTCGCCTGAGTAATCAGCAAAGTCAACAGACATGCTCACGGCAGCTTCGCCACCCTGGCTGAATGCAGTGCCTGACATCACGCCCCGGTTTGTAAAGCCGGTGCCCTTGTCATTATGCCACAGGTAATTAAGGGTATGATCGTTGGCAACATAAACATCAACATAGCCATCCTCATCCAGGTCGGCAACGCCGACTCCCATGGCCCGTCCGTCGAGATCGGTTATCCCCATTTTTCCCGTGACGTCCTCGAATGTGCCATCACCGTTATTATGGTATAAGACATCTTTTTCGGGATCATATGCCATTGGCCCGGGAAAACCATCAGGGGCGTAGAAGTACTTGTAATTCGGATCAAAATACAGGTAGTTGCCGACATAAAGATCCAGGAAGCTGTCATTGTCATAGTCGAACCAGGCAGCTCCTGCAGTGCATTCTTTACCGCCTGCCACACCGGCTTTTTCCGTAACATCGGTGAAAGTGCCGTTTCCGTTGTTCCGGAACAGTTCATTTGGCCCGTAGTTACTGATGAAAATGTCGGGATAACCGTCATTATTATAATCACCTATGCTGACACCCATTCCATAGCCATGTCCTTCAACTCCGGCTTTCCTTGTCACATCATCGAAACATCCGTCTCCCCTGTTCCTGTACAGCCGGTTCCCCTCAGGAGTCTGTTGTTTCTGTCCTTTGCTGAATCCTTCCACCCACCTGCCATTACAGACAAAAACATCAATGTTTCCATCCTGGTCAAAATCCAGGAATGCAGATCCTCCTCCAACGGATTCAATTATATTGTCAAGTTCCGAATCGCCTATGGTATGAATGAAGCGAATGCCTGCTTCATTTGTTATTTCCTGGAAAAAATCATCATCCGCCAGAGGGAGAGATGATACGCTATTGTTTTGCTGTTTCGTTCCGCAATCGGTGAACAAAAGTGACAGGGTCAGGAAAAAGAGAATATGAATTGGATTTCTGGTTTTCAAGCAGGTTCTTTTCATACACCATAAAATATATAAATGAAAATATATAAATGACGGTTAAGTCGAAATAAATTCAAACTGGCTTTATTCCTGCATTTCCTTCTAAAATAGCACATTGTAATTAATATGCAATTAAAATGAAATTAAAATAGCATTAAAGGGTTTCCGGCCGCTTCTTGCTCATTGCGCCACCGGCAATTTTATCCCGACTGTGGTTCCGGCGCCTTGGGTGGAAGTGATGTTCAGGGTCCCACGGTGATTTTTGATGATCTGCCGGACAAGGGTAAGGCCGATTCCTGTACCGGTATATGAGATTGAATTGGATGCCCTGTAAAATGGTTCAAGCACCTTGACTATTTCAGATTCGGCAATACCGATCCCTTTATCCCTGAAAACAATTTCAATATTTCCTTCGGTACTGCGGAGAATAATATCTACTGATTGATTGCCTGAGTATTTGCAGGCATTATCAATAATGTTGCTGAAAGCTGTTTTAAGAAGTGATCCGTCTCCCTTTACGATCATCTGTTCTGACTCTGTGATCGATTCATCGATGACAATATTCAAATGACATTTCGAAAATCTCGGATCTTCTTCCTTTATCTCCCAGAGCAATTCATCGGCTCTTACATTTTCCCTGTACCCGGATCCGGCTTCCTCTTCCGTACGGGCCATGAGCAGCAGCTTGTTCGCAAGATCGGTCAGTTCCTTAATGTCGTCCAGGACAGACCTCAGTGCACTCCTGTATTCTTCGGAAGTCCTGTCTTTTATGAGCAAAACCTCGATCTGCCCGTTGATCGAGGTCAATGGGGTGCGTAACTCATGCGAGGCATGCGCAATAAAATCTTTCTGTGTATTGAATGATTTTTCAAGCCTTTGCAGCATGAGATTAAAGGTCTTCGCAAGTCTTCCGATCTCGTCCTGACCGTTTCCTTCAGGCACCCTGAGGTTCATGCTCGTGATCGTAATATCCTGAACTCGTTTAACCACATTGGAAATGGGCCGGAGAGCCCTGCCTGAAAAGATCCATCCTGCAAGGGCGAAAAGTATCAGGCTTGTAATGCAGACTATTATAAGAATATTTTTCAGCTTTCTCAGGTGCTGGTATCCTTCTGTGTCGGTTGCTGCAGCGAGCACTACATACCTGAACCGCGGTGTGGAATACAGGGTGCCGAGAACCTCGAAGTCTCCTTCACGGTAACGCACTCTTTCTTCAAGCCTTACTCTTTCAAGTACATCATACGTAATTTTAATATCACCGTATTTATCAGTGCTGTATATTGTATCATTTAAAAAATCCAGTATGACGATCCTTTCATTCTGAAGATCCTTTGGATAGTTCCATTCGACAGGCACCGGTTTGCTTTTGTTGTTATGTTCGACAGCATCGAGCAGTGCGCTTGCTGTGATCCTGGCTTTGTTCCTGAGCCTGTTGTAAAAATCATCCTTTCTCATCCGGGCAGATGAGAGATATATTGCTGCGGATGCAACAATCATGATTGCTCCACCGAGGAGAAGAAACTGCAAAGTCAATCTTGTCCTTATCTGCATGCTATTGCTGACCGAAAATATAACCGAAGCCTACCTTGGTGTGTATCAGTTTCTTGTCGAAACCTCTATCAATCTTCTTCCGCAGGAAATTGACGTACACGTCAACCACATTTGTCCCGAAGTCAAAGCTGGTATCCCAAACCTTTTCGGCGATATCGTTTCTCGAGAGAACCCGTCCCGTGTTCCGCATAAAATATTCAAGCAGTGAAAACTCCTTTGCCGTAAGCTCGATGTGTTTTCCTGCTCTTGATGCTTCTTTGCGGCCGAGGTCGAGTTCAAGATCACCCTCCACCAGCCTGTTTTCGGCAGCCGCCTGTTTGGATGCTGTTTTAAGGAGCACCCTGACCCTCGCGAGCAGTTCCCTGAATTCGAACGGCTTGACAAGATAATCGTTCGCGCCGCTCTCGAAACCTATAATTTTATCATCGGTGGTTCCAAGGGCGGAAAGCATAAGAACCGGGGTGTCGGGCTTCAATGACTTAAGCTTTCTGCACAGATCGAGCCCGCTGATGCCAGGTATTATAATGTCGAGAATATAGAGGTCATAAGTGTACAGGGCTGCCAGTTTCTCAGCAGATAATCCATCATACACTATTTCTGCTTCGTACTGGTTTTCCTCAAGCCCTTTCTTTATAAATGAGGCAACCTTGGGTTCATCTTCAACTATAAGTATTCTCATCAGAAAAATGATAATCAGAAAAACGATAAGACCGTTAAGATAATTAATTTCCGTCTATTCTCCACCCCATTATACAACCATTTCGGGCTAAATTAAAAACATATTAAAGATTAATTAAAACTTAATTAAAGCTTAATATAAACTTAATAGTCCTGCGGCGGTGCTTGGCTATCTTTGAGCTGCATACAGGGAATCAGACCTCTTTTAGTTAAATTAAATATAAAGACATATGCAAATTTTTACTAACGTGAAGCGTTTCTCGCTTCTATTTCTCAGCATGGTGTTTTCAATGGGTATTGCAATTGCCCAGGAAAGAACCGTTACCGGGGTAGTCACTGCTGAAGGGGAGGGACCATTGCCGGGCGCTAATGTAACAGTCCAGGGGACTACTACCGGGGCGATGACCGGTGTTGATGGTACCTATTCAATTAAGGTATCAGGTCCTGACGCTGTAATCGTATTCTCATCAATCGGGTATACCACGCAGAATATTACTGTTGGCGCCCAGAATAAGATCGACGTCACTCTTGTATCTGATGTAAAAGCCCTTCAGGAGGTGGTCGTCACAGGGTATACGGTCCAGAGGAGGAGGGACCTTACCGGCTCTGTTGCAACTGTCGCACCTGAAAAGCTGACTTCCATTCCTACAGGAAACGTCAATAACGCTCTGCAGGGTCAGACCTCGGGAGTAGTTGTTACGGGGAACGGACAACCAAACTCCACATCAAAAGTAAGGATCAGGGGGTTCAGCTCGTTCGAAAACAACGATCCTCTGTACATCGTTGACGGAGTACCGACACAGGACGTGAGTTCATTGAATCCAAATGATATAGAATCATTGTCTGTCCTAAAGGATGCCGGCGCTGCATCAATTTATGGTTCGAGGGCCTCAAATGGTGTCATCATATTAACGACAAAAAGAGGCTCTAAGGGTGCGCATGTAAGTTACAACATGTACACAGGGGTCCAGGATCCGGGTAAGGGTCCGACAAATCTGCTTAATACAAATCAATATGCACAGCTTCAGTGGCTCGTAAATGCAAATGATACGACAGCTGCTTACAATCATCCCGTTTATGGAAACACTGCGAATACCACACCGAGCTTGCCAACATGGGCAGCCAATACAAACTGGTACCAGGCAGTTACAAGGGTGGCCCCGGTCCAGAATCATGATCTTTCTTTCTCCGGTGGAAATGACTTTTCGAAGTTTTATGCCGGGTTGGGGATCCGTGCCCAGCAGGGAATCATAAGATATACCAATCAGAATAAATACACCGGCCGTTTTAATTCCGAGTTCAATTTCCTTAACAACAAGGTGAAGGTCGGGGAAAATTTCACAGGGACTTACGGAACCAGCCTTGGTGTCGGGAACCTTGGTGAAGGAAGCCCGATCTCCCAGATTTACAGGGAGCAATCAATAATTCCCGTAAGATGGACTGGTCCTGATTATGTCGGGTCCACACATACGTTCCATGAAGGTGACTGGGGAGGAACCGGTATCTCAGCCAGCCTCGGAAATGTCAGCAACCCGGTTGCAAACCTTACAAGGGCCAAGGATAACAAGTACTGGGATATGAGAGTTATAGGCAACACTTATGTTGATATAACTATTCTCGAACCACTGAGATTCAGGTCCACGATAGGAGGCACCTGGGGTGCACATTATGGAACCACTTACAACTTCCTGACGTACGAAAATGCCGAAAATGCTGCAGCCAACAGCTTTGCAGAAGAGGCAAATTACGGCAGCGACTGGGTGTGGACAAACACCCTCACTTTCGACAAGACTTTTGGATCAAGCAAGATTCTCGCGGTTGTCGGTTATGAATCTTCAAAATACGGCATTGGCAGGAACATGAATGCCACACGCGGGGGATATTTTTCAGATGATCCTCTATACAGGACCTTAAGCAATGGTTCAACAATAAATGCGGCAAACTCTCATTTCGGCCTGGATCCCAATGCCGATACCTCACCGACCACCCTGGTATCAACCTTTGCCAGAGCCGACTACCAGCTGCTGGACAAATACATGCTCAGCGCAACCATACGCCGCGATGGCTCCTCAAGATTTGGTGCCACCAACAGATATGGGGTCTTCCCATCCTTCTCTGCCGGCTGGCGTATAAGCGGGGAGAATTTTTTCAGCAACGTCACATTTGTTAACGATTTGAAGATCAGGGGATCCTATGGCACGATGGGGAACCAGCTGGCCGTTTCACCGCAGAACCAGTTCTTTAGCTATGGCGGCGATCCGGGTTCATCATTCTATGACCTGAACGGAGCTATGACATCTTCAATTCCAGGCTTCAGGCCGACAAGAATAGGTAATCCTGATGCGAAATGGGAAACTAACGTGACTGCCGATATAGGTTTTGATGCCATCGTCTGGGAAAACAAGCTCACCTTTAAATTCGACTGGTATGTTAAGAAAACCAAGGATCTGCTCTTTGCTCCCGAATTGCCCGGAACGTCAGGCTCGGCAACGGCACCTTATATAAATATCGCTGCAATGACGAACAAAGGCGTGGATCTCGAGCTGACTTATTCTGAAAAATGGGGCGATCTCGGTTTCACGGGTACGGCTTTGCTTACAAGCTACAAGAACAATATCGATAAAATTGCGGAAGGTGTGGACTTTTTCGATTACGGAGGCGGTACTACCAGGATAGGTGCAAACAACAGGAACCAGGTGGGACATGAGATGTCGTCATTCTTTGGATATCAAGTAATCGGATTATTCCAGAGTGAAGCTGAAGTGAGTGAATCTCCGAAACAGGATGGGGCAGAACCTGGTTTCTTCAAGTATGCTAATCTGGACCTGACTCCTGATGAAAATGGTAATCAGGTTATTAATCCAAAAGACAGGACTTTCATCGGTAATCCCAATCCAAAATTTACATACTCATTTAATCTTGGATTCACCTGGAAGCATATTGATCTTTCCACCTTCCTTTACGGATCGCAGGGAAATGATATCTTCAACTGGAACAAGTACTGGATAGACTTCTGGCCGTCATTCCAGGGGCAGAAAAGTACAGAGCTTCTGAATAGCAGCTGGACACCCACAAGGACAAGTGCAACCATCCCGAGAGCTTCAAATAAATCCAACTTCTCGACCAACACACAGGTGAATAACTATTACATTGAGAAAGGCTCGTATCTGAGGATGAGAACCCTTGAGCTTGGATATACTATTCCTGAAGATATTATTAATAAAATATATCTTTCATCCTTAAGGGTTTATGTACAGGCTGCTAATCTTTTCACATTGACGAAGTACAGCGGCCTCGATCCGGAACTTGGAGGAGATGACCGTGCTTTCGGATCTGATACCGGTAACTATCCGCTTGTCAAGACTTTCCTTTTCGGACTTAACCTGAATTTTTAATTCATAACAATGATATAATATGAAAAAGTCATATATCATATTGATAATGGTGATTGCAGGGTTCGGCATATCCAACTCATGCAAGCAGTCATTCCTGAATGTTCCGCCCGCAGGCAGTCTTGATCAGACTTTGATGCAAACGCCTGAGGGCCTCGATGCCCTTCTTGTCGGTGCGTATTCCATGATTGACGGAGTCACAGGAAATGTCTCGACCGTTAATGGCTTCTGGGAAACAACTGCCAGCAACTGGCTGTTCGGTTCAGTAAGAGCTATGGAAGCAATGAAAGGGTCAGATGCAGGTGACCAGCCTGATGCAAATTCAATTCAGACATTCTCTGAGGATGCGACCAACAGTTACCTTAA
The DNA here is from genome assembly GCA_035299385.1 of Bacteroidales bacterium. GTDB lineage: Bacteria > Bacteroidota > Bacteroidia > Bacteroidales > VadinHA17 > LD21. The sequence goes on from DATGWQ010000332.1 coordinate 12,719, forward strand.
TGATTCATGGAGGATGCTCTACGAATCTGTTTCACGCTGCAACCAGCTGATTCTGCTTACGGGTAAAACACTGACCGCTGGTAAGATTACCCAGGACCAGGCAGATTTATATGTCAGACAGGCAAGGGTTCTCCGGGGATGGTTTCATTTTGAGGCATGGCGGATGTGGAGAGACATTCCTTATGTCGACGAAACTACAGATCTGAAAAATGTCTCCAATGATGCCGATGTCACAGCCAAGATCATCGATGACCTGACACAGGGAACGACGCTGCCTCCGAATATGGAAGCCATTGGCAAATTCAACAGCACAGTCTCGAAAGTCCTCCTTGCAAAAGCGCTTATGCAGATGAAGAAAGATTATGCCGGTGCACTGCCATTGCTTACGGATGTTGTGGCTACTGGAGTAAAGCCAAATGGCGACTCTATAGGCCTCGATCCGGCTTATGGTCCCATATTCGATATACAAAACCGAAATGATCTTGAGGCGGTTTATACCGTGCAGTATTCAGTCAATGATGGTTCCGGAGCGAACAATTCAAGTGCGGGTGAAGTGTTGAACTTCCCGTATAAAGGCGGTGCATCACCGGGAGGGTGCTGCGGATTCTTCGTCCCGACCCAGGAATTTGTGAATTCATTCAGAACTGCAGGCGGGCTTCCATTATTTAACCATGCGTATAACGCAACGCCGGTCAAGAATGATTATGGACTGGCCGCAAATAAAACTGTTAATGCCGATAATCTCGCTTTTACCGATCCGGGTTTTGTTCCGGATGCCGGTCCTCTGGATCCGCGGCTTGACTGGACGGTAGGCAGGAGAGGCATCCCGTTCTGGGATTGGGGCCTCCATACCGGTCAGGACTGGATCAGGGATATAACAACTTCAGCTCCGTACACTGCTAAAAAGGCAGTTTACCAGAAGTCGCAGGAAGGAAATTTAACTGACATAAGCTCATGGACACCGGGCTACACAGCCAATGGTTACAGGCTGATCAGATATGCTGATGTCCTGCTTCTTCTCGCTGAGTGCCAGATCGAAACAGGTAATCTTGCGGGCGCTCTTGTCAATATCAATTCTGTACGCGCAAGGGCAGCTAATCCTGCCGGCTGGGTAAAAGCGATCGATGCAACCGGTAAACCCACGTCAGCCCCGGCAGCAAATTATGTAATAACCACATACCCGACCCTGGGAACCCCGGCAAATGCCCGGCAGATACTTCAGATGGAAAGGAAACTTGAACTGGGAATGGAAGGACACAGGTCATTCGACCTTATCCGCTGGGGAATTTTTGTCGATGAAGTGAGTAAGGTACTTGCTTATGAGAAAACTCTGCCATGGGGTTCGAAAACATATGGAAATGCGAGTCTTGGTCCTGAAGATGTGCTTTATCCAATTCCGCAGCGTCAGATAGACCTGAGCCTTGGAAAGATAAAGCAGAATCCTGAACACCAATAGGATCTGCCATGTATTTATGATAAAATGGATTGCCCGTCCGGGGCGGTCCATTTTTTTGTAAATTTACATCAATAAGGACCTGCTTTTCTGAATGTTAATGTAACTGATCTTTATGAAAAGAATCCAATTGCTTCTGAGTATCCTTATCTTCATCTCCTGCACTGAATCGACTAAATTTCACCTGGTGACCTCTGACCGGACCGGCGTACGGTTCAATAATGTGATAAACGATACCGACAGCCTGAATATCATGAATTATGAGTACATATATAATGGAGCCGGGACAGGTGTTGCGGATCTCAATAATGATGGCTTACAGGATATAGTCTTTGCAGGAAACCAGGTTTCGCCGCGCGTATATCTTAATAAAGGGAATTTCACGTTTGAGGATATTACTCAAAACCTCAGGGGTTTGCAAAATCAATGGTACAGCAGTGTGACTATGGCCGATGTAAACAGCGACGGGTGGGTAGATATATACCTGACTTCGACAACATACAACAACCCCGAAAAAAGAAAAAACAAGCTGTGGATAAACAATGGCTCAGCAGACGGCGAGGCTCCGTATTTTACCGAAATGGCTGAAAAATTCGGTGTTGCAGATACCGGGTATGCAACAAATGCAGCATTTTTCGATTACGACCTGGATGGAAATCTCGACCTGTATATACTGAACAATACAGTCACCCAGAGGATGATGTCAAATTATTTGACCAAGATAACTGACGGCACCGCTGTGAACAATGACAGGCTGTATCATAATAATGGTGACGGAACTTTCACGGATGTGACAATCAGGGCGGGCATTGTTTACGAAGGTTACGGGCTTGGTCTGGCCATTGGCGACGTAAACAAGGATGGTTATCCTGATATTTATGTTTCAAACGACTTCATGTCAAATGATCTTCTTTATATTAACCAGGGAAACGGAACTTTCCTGAATGAAATAAAAAAATATATGTCATACCAGTCAAAGTCTTCGATGGGCGATGACATGGCGGATATTAACAATGACGGCAACCTCGATATGTTTACACTGGACATGATGCCGGAGAGCTATGCGAAGAAGAAACAGACAATTAACGGTTTCAGTTATGTTTTCTATGCCAACGACGAGAGGTACGGATACGAGCACCAGTACCTTCGGAACATGCTTCACCTGCACAATGGATTTTTGAACGGCCGGATGCTGCCATTCAGCGAGGTCGGCCAGATGATGGGCATTTACCAGACAGACTGGAGCTGGTCGGCTCTCTTTGCTGATTATGACAATGATGGTGATAAGGATCTCATAGTCACGAACGGATTCCCCAAAGACGTTACAGATAAAGACTGGACACGCCTGAAGGTGAAGTCAGGAGGATTCTATGCATCGGACAATACCCTTATGAATATGACACCTTCATTGAAGATTCTTAACGTTGCATTTGAGAATACAGGAGATCTGAATTTCCGGAAAAGGACTGACTGGCTGCCAGATGTGCCATCATTCTCCTACGGCGCTTCTTTTTCAGATCTCGATAATGATGGCGATCTTGATTATATCATCAGCAATATCGATGATGAAGCTTTTATTCTTAAGAACAACACTGTTGAAAAATCAGCCGGAAAATCGAATTTCATTAAAATCAGACTGACGGGGAGCAGGGGCAATACGATGGCACTTGGGGCCAAAGTTGAATTATGGGCCAATGGCAAATACCAGTATGCAGAGCATTTTCTTACACGCGGTTACTCGTCTTCCGTAGATCCTTTAATACATTTCGGACTTGGAGAAAATACGATTGTAGACTCTATAAAAATTACATGGCCTTCGGACAGCAAGATTTCTGTCGTGAAGGCTATCCATTCAAATCAGCTTCTTGAAATAAATGAGAGCAGTTCAGTACAGTCGACCTTACATCGTAACCTGCAGGATTATAGCACCTTATTATTCTCAGAGTGCAAGGACAGGCTGGATTATACCCATAAACAATCCGATTTTGTCGATTACCTGCTGTACCAGAAAACAATACCCCATAAATTTTCACAGATAGGCCCCAGGATGGCTGAAGGTGACATTAATGGCGATGGGAGTGAAGATCTTATCGTTGGTTCTACAAATCAACTGCCAACCACCGTATACCTGAGGAAAGGGAACACATTTGAAAAAACTTTTATTGAAGGACTGACGGCTGCAAAACAATTCTCTGAGGCTGATCTTGCCATTTTTGATGTCGACAATGACGGCGATAATGATGTCGCAGCCCTTGCCGGCGGATATGACAATGAAAAACAGGAAAACTACCGGCATTACCTCTACGAGAATGTAAAAGGGAAATTTGTAAGAAAAGATCTGCCTTTGCCTGCTTTCTCAGCATCGGTCATCCGTCCCTTTGATTTCGATCATGACGGCAGTACTGATCTGTTTGCAGGCTCCAGGATCAAAAACGGCATGTTCCCATATTCAACTTTTTCATATCTGGTCCTTAATGATAAAGGTGCTTTATCCGTTGATTCCGCATCACGCCTTGACCTGGGGATGGTCACCGATGCCATCTGGGCCGATTTCGACAATGACGGGTGGGAGGATCTTATTGTCGCACGGGAATGGAACTCGCTTGCATTCCTTAAAAACATGGAGGGCAAAAAACTCAGCCCTGTTGTACTTCCTGGAATGGAGGACCATACAGGAATATGGTATTCCCTCGCTGCCGGGGATTTTGATAAAGACGGTGACCAGGATCTTATTGCCGGAAACATTGGCGAAAACACCCGTTTCAAGGTAAGCAGGACCACGCCAATGAACTTATATGCCTTTGACCTCGAGAATGATGGCGTCATAGATCCTGTAATTACTGCCTGGTGGCCCGACAAAAATGGAACTTTGACAGAGTATCCCGTCAATTATCTCGATGAACTTTGGTCCCAGTCAGTTTTTTTTGAAAAGAAATTCTGGAGCTATTCCAGTTTCAGCCTTGTCTCCATGAATGATATAATGCTCGGAGGAGGAGCAAAGACCCTCCTTTCTTCTTTAAATGTCAAAACATTATCCAGCTATATCCTCTGGAATGAAAATGGAAGTTTCAAATGGGAGAAGCTGCCGGTGGCCATGCAGGTCTCGCCGCTGAAGAAAATGATAGTACGGGACCTGAATGGGGACAGTTATCCTGATATTATTACCGGTGGGAACGATTATACATATGATGTACCCACCGGGTATTATGATGCAAGTAAAGGCTGCATTCTGATGAACAAGGCGGGTGAAGAAGGCAAGGGAAGAACTTTTGAGGTCCTGGAACCATCGCGGAGCGGAATGCTGCTTCAGGGAATGGTAGAATCCTTGCTTTGGTTTGATGGAGATTCAGCGCTTGTAGTAGCAGGCTTCAACCGCGGCAAGGCAACAGTTTATAAATACAATGGCAAAAGCGTCGATGAAAGATGACAGTCTTATTGTCATGAAAATGTTTTCTTCAATATTGATTGTATTTTATGCATCCTGTTCATTGCTTGCACAGACAACTGTAAAGGATGCAGACGGGAACACTTATCCCGTAATCAGGATCGGCAATCAGTTCTGGCTTGGAATGAATCTGAAAACCACAAAATTCAGTGACGGAGGCAATATCCCGCTCGTTACAAATGATTCTCAATGGAAGTCCCTTGCTTCACCCGCATACTGCTGGCTGAATAATGAGGCGAACAATAAAGAACCATACGGAGCTCTGTATAACTGGTATGCAGTTGATACGAAAAAACTCTGTCCGGAGGGCTGGCATGTACCTTCAAATGAAAACTGGCAGGTGTTGGCAGCTTTTCTCGGGGATCCTCAGTTTGCAGGTGCACTGCTGAAAGAAAGAGGAAATGAACACTGGAAAAATACGATTGTGGAAGCCACTGATGAATTAGGGTTTACGGCCCTTCCGGCAGGTTTCAGGAATGCTGCCGGGTTTTTCCCCAATTATGCAAATTCTTATACAGTCTGGTGGTCCTCTTCAAAATCCGGGAATGAAGGAAGCAACAGGGGTTTGTATTTCAGCAACAATATCCTGTATCAGAGCCATGAAAATTACCGCAGCGGCTTTTCAGTACGCTGCATAAAGGATTAGCTTCCGGCATATTACGCCCTTTCAGGGCTAAAGATAAGTTTTAGTCTCTGCACCCCCGGCTTGCGCCGGGGGTTATTCATATGACGCCACTTTGTGGCTGAGGAAACCCGAAACGGCGCCAGCTGGGGCTGGGATACTCATAATCCGTCTAGCTCTGAAGGAGCGTCATATATATAAACAAACCATGTTCTCGGCTCGATGGCAGATGATTTTTATACTGCCTGATGGCCAAGGACAGGAACTTTTTCCAACTTTTGCCTGCAGCTGCAATTCAGCATGGTATTTTCAGCATTTCGGAGCAGTCCGGACCCGGGCTCTGAAAGAGCCGTATATGAATAACCCCCGCCGAAAGCCGGGGGTAGCCGGTGGTCATCCATGCTTACAGCTCTGAAGGAGCTCATATGGCTGTCAGGGGAAGAACTTGTCATCAATCTCAATCCCTGACTCTTCAATCAATCTTCGGTACTCTTCTTCGAATGACTCCTTTCTGTGATGGCTTTGTTGATTTTTAATATAAGCTGCCAGCCTGTCCAGGTCCTT
>DATGWQ010000333.1:0-2198 GCA_035299385.1 Bacteroidales bacterium
ACTATCGGCGCCTCATTCGCGATAACAGTAATCGGAGGGCTCACTCTGAGCACGCTTCTTACACTCGTTTTCATACCTACATTCTATACCGGGCTGGAAAATGCCCTCGACTGGTTCTATTCGCTGAGCCTTTCAAACAAAATTATCCAGTTGGGACTGCTGGCTGTGCTGATAATACTTATTTACACCGGAATAGACAGGTTTATCTGGAAAATGATACTGACGATCCTTGCAGTGATCCTCATTCCTGCATCTACCTGGTTCGTCATGAACAGCCTCCGGAAAGCACGTGAGACTGTCATCTCATCCGATGAGAGCATCAGCATAAGGATACAGAGCCTGGTAAAGATATATGAGCGTGAAAGCCGCTGGTCAAGGGAATGGAAGGCAGGAGCCAGGATACGCAAAAGGCTCGGACTCGAAAAAGATTATCACTCATGGAAAGACCTGGGTGAGATATCTTGGCAGGTTCCCCTGGTTGGCTTTGTTATCTATTATACATATTTCTATCTCTCGAAAGGGTTCTGGATATTCTTGTTCTCCGTGGGCACATGGTTCTTCCTTTCAGCTATCTGGAACGCTGTGAGAAAAGTTCTGCTTTGGAAAAATTCCGTCAAACGCACGAAACTCAAGGCATTCTTCATCAGGATGGCAGATTCTTCAGTTTTTTGGCTTATCCCTCTTTCCAACCTCATCTGGTTCCAGATGAAATGGAGCAACCTGGTTGTTGTTCTGCTGATCGGAATACTGTGGTTTACCGGATTGTTCATATACAGAACAGGGCAGAAGCTTACAAATGAGAATATTGACATTTACAGGCTTGAGGGCAGGTTCAGGGGACTGAGAAAAACCATTTACAAAATTGTGGCAGCAGTACCCCTTATTGGTAAGAAGAAGAAGCCTTTCAAGGCACTCAGCTGTGTTTCGCTTGAAATCGGGAATGGCATGTTCGGTCTTCTCGGCCCGAATGGAGCCGGCAAGACGACTCTTATGAGGATAATCTGCGGGATACTGGAACAGAGTTACGGCAAAGTATGGATCAATGGCCTGGACACGCAGAAGAAAAGGGAGGAGTTGCAGGGTCTTATCGGTTACCTGCCCCAGGAGTTCGGAAGCTACGAAAACATGACTGCACATGAATACCTTCATTACCAGGCAATGCTGAAGAACATCACCGATGCGAAAGTCAGGGAGGAAAGGGTGACCTATGTGCTCAGGGCCGTACACATGGAAGAGAGAAGGTTTGATAAAATAGGGTCATATTCCGGCGGAATGAAGCAAAGGATGGGTATTGCTCTTATACTTCTGCATCTTCCGCGCATACTGGTTGTGGATGAGCCCACAGCCGGGCTCGACCCCCGTGAACGCATCAGGTTCAGGAACCTGCTTGTGGAGCTGAGCCGGGAACGGGTTGTGATATTTTCAACCCACATCATAGAAGATATTTCCAGCTCGTGCAACCAGGTTGCAGTCCTGAATAAGGGAAGATTGAGGTATTTTGGCAAGCCTGTAGAAATGACCAAAGAAGCGGTCGGACACGTCTGGCAGTTCAACATACCCACCGGTGAATTCAATGAATTCATGAAAAATCACCTGGTTGTCCATCATATGTCTGACGGAGATAAGGTGAGAGTGAGGGTTATTTCCGAATCTGCTCCATGGGAAGGAGCTGTAAACGCCACACCGAACCTTGAGGATGCATACCTGTGGTTATTAAGGAAAAAAGATTTAAATGTCAATCATAGTTGATAATGAAACAGGGCGGTTTATATAATATTTCAATGCTTGTTTACAGGATGATCACCTACAACCTCAAGATCATCTTTGCGAACAGGTTCGTGTGGTTCCTTGGCGGATCGGTCCTGTTTTTTCTCGGCATATCCGTGATCTATGTCTTTTCAAATGATTTTCCGAGGATGGACGATATGTACGAGATCCTTCTTTTCAGCGGATTGCTCCTGGTATTCTATCCCGCGACTTTCGGCATCCAGAATGACCAGGATGCAAGGACAATAGAGATACTTTTCGGCATTCCTGATTACAGGTACAAGGTCTGGCTCGTGAGGATAATACTCATCTTTGCCATTGCTTACCTGATAATGATGGTTTATGCATTCCTGGCATCGGTACTGATCGTGCGATTCAGTATAGTCAATCTTACAACACAGGTTATGATGCCTGTGCTTTTCCTCGGGTTG
>DATGWQ010000334.1:0-21338 GCA_035299385.1 Bacteroidales bacterium
CTTAAGGTGGCACAGCCAGCAGCAGGCGGCATGCGCGGCAACAACACGCAGCGTATTGCAACCGTGTTGTTGTAATGCAGCTGCAGTTGACGTGTCCTGTGGGTCAGGCTATGGGCACAGCAGAGCGATGCAGATGAGTCACAGCAAGGCTGGTGTGGTTGCATGCTCAGGGATATGCAGTGTGTTAACATACCACAGTAACTCTGCATCGGGACGGTGTTGTCTCACCGGCTATGGGTGGCAATGTTTCCTGCCAGGGTGTTGTTGTAGTGCTACCTCACTTCTGCAGACGTCCTGCGTGCTGGGTGGTGTTAAACACCTGCATTGCCACCAGGCTGCTGCAGCAGGGTGTTCTGGGGGTTATATTGAGGCAATTTGCTGCTGCAGTGCCGCTGGTGCCGCTGCAGTTGTAGGGTGCCCTAGCTCCAGAACTGCGCGGGTTTGCGTACAGCAAGTATGCGCAGCAGAGGGGCCTTCCGGGTCAGGGCATGAATGTTTGAATACAGCGCGAGCCTGCTGCCGTCGCTCTGCTGCGTCAGAGGGGCACTGTGAAGGGGTTGTCATGCACATGTGTAGCTACAATGCTGCTGCAATTGTGGGGTGCTGTGGTGTCTGCAGTGAGCAAGAATTTGGGCTGCCAGTACGCTGCTGCGGTGGTGCTACAGCTAGGGTGCTGGTAAGGTTTGAATGGGAGAACGACAGCGCAATGCAAAGAGTTGGTGCTACTGTCGTTGTAGGGTGCACTGGCTCTAGCATTGGGCCGGTTTGTGTGCAACAAGTATGCTGTCAGAGGGGGCAACTGTGTATGCTGCGAGCATACTGTAGAGGTGCTACTGCAATTGGGGAGCTGTGCAGCCATAGTAATGGGGTAGCATGGGGCTGCTTTGATGGTGGCTGGGAGCGGAGCTTTGCGCTGGCAGCATACTGTAGTAGCAATGCTACAGTTGGGGCGCTGGTGGAATGCCTTGACGTTGGCTGTAAGCAGCACTGCGCGGTTCGTATTCACTTCTGCTATGCGTGTGGTAGTGCAGCCCTGGCAGTATGCTCTTGTAGTGCATATGGGGCCTGCACATACTCTGCATCTGGCGGCAGCCTGTGTTACATGATGCTTGGGGACGGGGAACAAATTTCTGACAGGCTGACTGGGTGCCTTGAGGTCAAGAGCAAATTGTTGCCAGCCAGCATCGAACACGTGACCAAAAAGCCACCACCAACTACTTGTGCTACGCCTGTGGCCACGCAGTCTCCCCACACAGCTACACACCACGTCAGTAACACTCAAACAAGATGGAGACTGGCCATTGCTCTTATGGTCGCTGTTGGACTACAAGTTTGTATATGTCTCACAAAGATGCCTGGTAGCCGCCTGAACGCAACTCAGCCTGCTGTAGCACCAATCTCCCAACTCACACAACCAGCCGGTACAACAATACAACAGAAAGCAGCTAGGCGCCATCCACACAAGCCCTACAAATTGTACAGGCTTAGGAGGATTGTTGCAATAGCAAGGGACAAACACTGTGGGTGTTTTACATTCTGTGGCCTACGACCACAATTTGTTAAACACGTCATGAACAAGCTTGCTGACGATCTCACAAGGCAAAGCAAGCGTCAGGCAAGAGGGGTTGATCACAAAATGTCACTGCAACACAGACTGGCCCCTCAGGCTGCGCTGAAGCGCATTTGGACAGACACCCTGATACAAGAACGAAAAGTACAACAAAGCCAACAAGAAGCGCAAAAGTCGAACTCAGACGATACGGACCAGTGTCCATGCAACAACAATGGGAGGCAGCCCGGACAGCACAGTCTCAACGAAGCTTCTGTGGACAACAAAGCACCACCCGCCACTCTGCATGATGCTTACCCCACGCTCAATGACCCACCAACAGTGCATGGATGCAGTCCGTCTGAAGCTGACTGCACAAATAAACAACAAGGCACACATGGCACACCCCCCACACCCCAGCTATCTACTGTAGTGGCAAACGATGAGGGTGGCCCCTCCGGACTTTGCAGTCACAGCCGACCGTCCCGACACAGTCATACTCTGCCGCAGTATGCTGAATGCGTGTGTCATCGGACGAGCGACAGCACACAGTGTCAGAACACTGCACACACGGAGAATGAGCTGCCCGGCACCCGACAGCTATGCCCCTACATGGTCACACCCGGGGGAGGCCATGCCGCCAAACGGTACCGGCCCTCACCCAACGCCCAGCTGAGAACATTATCCCAAGCAAAGGTGTACTGCGAGGGCCAAAGTGGGGCCCACTGCGGAGCACATGCGCTTGCGGCATTACTTGGCCGGCGCATCACCTCAGACCCTAACTACCTCGTTCCCCTACTAAACAGGTGGCAACGAGAAGAGGGCCTCATGTACTGTGCAGGTACAGCAGGGCAGCCATACTTCAGCCCGAGTGGATTGTACACAGTGCAAGCTCTCAACCACTGGCTGCACAACATGATTGAACAGACTGTCACATTGATGCCCTTCCTTGAACTGCACTACCGCCCCCCCGGCACCTCACGCCACGACCGAGACACCATCCTGGAAGCAGCACCTGACGGATGCAAGGCCATCATGATACACTACCTTCACGAATGTGAGGAGGACGGAAAAATCAACAAGGTCAGCCACTTCAAATCGTGGGTGTTGTCGAGCGGCACGTGGTACGAATGCGAAAGCTTCTGCTACAGCGACTGCCAGAGGGTGCGAATCGTTACTGAGCACGACTGGGAAGCACTCCACCCGCAAGACGAGCATGAAGATACGGTCAGGCTGCTCACACTTGTCCGCGCGGATGCTGACGCTCTGGGATGGACCATGCGTCGGGTCAATGACAGACGCCCAACAATTCTGTGGAATCAGCTTGAGAATAGGGAATGGGTGGATGGAACGCTGCTCACCTTAACAGGATCCAACACAAGCAACGTGCCACCCCCTACCATGGCATCAGCCACCTGGCACACCCTGGCCCAGGCAAGGGTGTACTGCGAAAGCCAGTACCAGGCTCACTGTGGGGCCCACGCCCTTGCTGCAATCATGCAGCGGCAGATCACTGTAGGAACGACAACCCTTGTCCCACTTCTGCGCTCGTGGATGGTTCAAGAGGGTGTACACCGGTATCCAAGAGCAGATTGGCCGGACTACAGGTACTTTGAAGACGGCGGATGGTATTCCCCTGAAGCACTCAACCACTGGCTGCACAGAATGGTTGAAGAACCAGTGACCCTATATCCCTTTATGCAGTTGCAACACGGCATGCAAACCTCCCGCCGTACAATCCTTGACCAAGCGCCAGCAGGGTGCAAGGCAATTCTTATTAAGTACCTGCACGGAAACAGCCCACCCAAAATCATGCACTATAAGGCTTGGGTCCAATCAAGGGGCACTTGGTATGAATGTGAGAGCTTTGCCTTCAGAACACATAGCAAAGTACGTGCTATATCCGATCAAGACTGGGGCACCCTGGTCCCACGACGCGGGGAGGAGGACACAGTGCTGTTCGCACTGGTGCGCATGGACGCTCGCCAGGCATCGCGGACTATGCGCCCCAGGGGCGCGGAGGAACAAATAGAGTGTCTGACAAGAGAACAACTACAGTGGGTAGACGGTGGAGCCCTTACTGTACGCACTCACCCCAAAGACCCTCCCAGCCGCGATGGGCCCCCACTTAGCAACCCTGCTTTGCTGGACTTGCCGCATACCCGACCATCCACAAGACAGCCCAGGACGGGCTCAGAGAACAATGGAGCCAAGCCGAGGGCCGTGGACCTTACAACCTCGCAAGACGGGCGACTACAAGGTGCAATTTCCCAACCTACCACAAACTCCAAGCCAAGGTCTGTTGGTAGGTCCTCAAGGACCGCCACACTTAAGACACGACTAGTCCCCATGCCCCAACACACTGCTAAACCAAAACCAAGCAGCCCTCCTAGTGAGAGCGGGGTGTCAAATGCCTCGGCGCCGGCTAGCATCGGCCCAGACAGATATCATGGGGCAGTGGTGTCAAAGCTCTTCCCTGAATTTCACAGGGTGTTCTACGGCGTGGCTAGATTCCTAGGAGTCAAGGAGCCCAAGCCATACACCTACAGGGTACATTATACGGACGGCGATGTTGAAAACATGACCCCTATTTGCGTCAGAGAGTACATGGTAAAAGACAAAACCATTATCCCACAACATCTCAGAGCCAAGCTTAATAAACTGGGTGCAAAGCCCTCGCTGCCTCTTAAAGACCCTGCCAAGCGCAAACAGCCTACACAGCCCACGGTGAAAGAGCCAATTGCAGAGGGTACAACAGAAGCTGCCTCTACCCACCACGGTGATAAACAACCAATCAAGGCAACCCGGGATGAGGTATATGCCGACATCCGCTCATTCTTCTTTGCGACAGCCGATCAACCATCCAGCCGACGGGACCCCTGTGCTAAAAAGCGTGCGGTGCGCAAGGGTAGCAGCCCACAGCACACTTCAACAGATCAGGAACCCCATATGCGTACTAAAGCCTCTGCTGCAGAGCAACTCATCGGAGAGCAGCCGCCAACTCATGCAGCACCTCAAGACACAGTGGACCACACTGTAGTACATGAGGGGGCACGGCTTCACACGGTGACATGGAACGTGAGAGGGATGCACAGCAGCAAGCGGGACCTGGAGCAAATGCTGACTGCACATGAGGAAGAGCATGGAGAGCTCCCCCACATCTTGGTGCTCACAGAAGTGAAACTGGCCCGCAAATACCCCTGGGTCCAACAAATGTTGCGTGCATATCAGCTTCATGCCAGCCTACCAACACCAGCACAGTCTGCGACACATAAAGCTCAGGCCGGCGTGGTTGTCTGCATCCGAAAAGATTGGCTTGCACTAGGAGAGACAACCATCCGTGTCTTGCCATCAAGTGTGGACGGATACATGACAGCGGTGGATATCTCTCTCTACAACTCCCGGCCACTAACCATTGTTGGCATGTATTGCCCACATGAATGGCCTGCACGGCAGCATATATACAACGTATATGCCTCACACATTACACAAGGAGACCAACCGCATCGCACTGTACTAATTGCTGGTGACTTCAACGCTACGCTGCAAGATGTGGACAGAGCGACCGGGAAGTGTCACAAGGCTGACAGAATGCATAGGCAGTTTATGCAGCACCACGGTTTGCTGCCAGTGTCATGCTCTTCACTCGTCCAAAGCGGCACCCCCAGGCCGTACACATACAGGAAAGGCGCGACCGAAACCTTGTGGAGCCGGATAGATGATGTGCTGATCAATGCTCCTGTGGTACACAATGTGTCGGTCAGCACTGTATCCATGGAGGGCAGAGCCTCGGACCATGATCCCCTAGTGGCCGCCGTCCCCTTTGCCTCACTTGGAGTGATGCCTCCACTGGCTGAACCCCAGGGGAGTACATCTACGGAACCTCAACTGGAGCGCCTCACTGCCTCAACCAAAGAGGCCCTAAGACTGCAATTACTCGAAACCTCTGGGGGCCACTGGGACCTCCTGGAGGCCAGAACGGAGACATATGTAACACAATTCGTTCACCCGCACTGGAGGGAATTAGAAGAGCACTACCTGGCTGATAAACCCAGGCCTCTCAAGTCATTTGGGGAGGCCACAGCCCGTGGCATAGTGGATGAACTTGGGCAAACAGTTTCACAACTGTTACAGGAGTGTCGTGCGATCATGTATGAAGTGTGCCCAACCCGGCCACACAACCCCCACGGGTTTCACTATCGGCCACGCCGGGAAACTAGGCAACGCAAGACCCTGGTCAGGCAGATTCGTGCAGTGAGTGCTCTGATTGCATGCCAACGCGCTGGTGAGGGGAGGCGCGACCTGCCAACCGACCGGCAACACACTACGCATGTGGAAGCTCTGGCGAATGAATATGAAGAGGGACATCCGGACTGTACACGCGAGCAATCACTTCTTGCTGTCAAAACACATTTGTGCAAGCTTCGTAAGGATATTGACAGTGCACACACCAAAATATCAGATCAACACGCCGTCAGAAAACTTCGGCTGATGACGGACAAGAACCAAAAACTGGGCAACAGGCTGATAACTGGCAAGTATAAACCCAACCCACCTATAGCTATGAGGGCTGTCATAAAAGAGGACGGCACCCTAGCCACTAGTGCTGAAGATGTGCTCTTAGCCACTGAACAGTGGGCGAGAAAAAAGATGGCTGCCCCTGAACCGAACGGTAAGACGGGCAAATACCTCCCTGATGAAGCCCCTCGTGACTATCCATGGGAAACAGACCCATCTTTTGCAGATTACAAGGATCTCCTGAAAAACACCACCCCCGATGGACCTCGCCAGTGGATGCACATGTCTATGGACGACGAAGTGGCTTTCCAGACATGCATGAAAACACTTGCACAAGGCAAAGCCCCGGGGCCAGATGGCGTGGCAAACGAGCTGCTTCAAGCCTTACCACCCTCAGGAAAGCGGGCTCTCCACAACCTCTTGCGCATCATGTGGGCCACTGGTCTGACACCCACGAGCTGGAAAGGCAGCATCACTGCTATGTTGTACAAAAAGAACTCGGCCTTGAACCTTAATAACTACAGGCGTATAGGCTTGGAAATGACGGTCTACAAGCTGTGGACCAGAATGGTCACATTTGCCATGGCAGATCGTGCAGAGAGGCAAGGTATGCTAAGCGCGTCGCAGGCGGGCTTCCGCAGCAAACGCTCCACGGCTCAGCAAATTGAAATGATGGTGATGGCGCTAGAGGATGCGTACTGGTTCAGAAATGATGTGTACCTCCTACAAGCTGACATGACTGAGGCGTTTGACACAATATCACATGACAAAATGCTTTGCATTCTCTATGACTTGGGATTCCCCACCGATGCAATAGAGGTGGTCAAGGACCTCTACATGTCAGCCCACACAAGGATCAAAACCCCCTACGGTTCGACCCCTGAGATACCCATTGATAGGGGTACCATCCAAGGCGACAGCCTCTCTCCCTTTCTTTTTGTGCTGTATATGGAACCCCTCCTTCGCTTCCTGCATGCCGGCGGGCATGGCTATGCCCCAGGCGCCCTCAAGACGTCCTCAATACCTCTATCAGCAAAGACAATGAGCTCCATTACATACGCAGATGACCTCAACCTGCTTACGGGGGGACGCACGGCTCTGAGCGACCTGAAGCGCCAAGCTAGCAAAGTGGATGCATACACTACATGGGGCCGCCTGATAGTCAACAATACAAAGACCACAGTCACCGGGGCGCTATACCGCACCCAACCTGGCAAGCCATATGACCTGGATAGACTTAGGGAGCAACTGGAGGGGACCATCCGCATCCAAAACAAACCCATCACTTTCCACCATCCTAAGGACCCGTTTAGGCACCTCGGGGTGCTGCTCACCATGGACCTCAACTACAAAGCTCAATTTCAAGCCACCCTCACGTACCTCTCAGAGGCGGCACGCTCCATGAAACAATCAAGGGCCAGTTGCGCCCAAAAAATGCGCACTCTACGCACAAGCCTGAGACCGGCAGTCGCACATATTCTCACCGTGGCCCCCTTCAGTCCAGCGGAGCTGAGCCGCCTTGATGGTGTGCTGACAAGGATGGCAAAGCAAGCGCACGGGCTGGCTGTTAGCATGCCACGGTACGCTGCGCATGAAGACACAGCCAAAGGGGGACTTGGGTGCCCCTCACTAGCGGTTGAGCAAACCACCATCTCTATTCAGCGTCTGACCAGGTCCCTGAACGACAGAGGCTCTCTTGGATACATGACCAGGGGTCTCCTGCAACACCAACAACATGTTGCAAACGCCCTCTCAGTGGCCAGGCTACCACAGGTAGCACGGTACTGTATGAGACTGAGACAAGCAATGGCGCTTGAAGCAGCTGACATGGTCATGTTAAAGGAAGGCAACCCGAGCCTCCAAACAGGCAGCATGTCATCCCTTGCACAAGGGCTGGCCCAGACAATGTCAATAGACAACAAGTGGGAGGCCAGAATGGTGGCCGACGTACACTTGTTATACGAGGTGGGAGTGAAAACCATCGAGGATATGCTAACAACTGATCGCCACACCGTCTTGGCTGAGTCTGCTCTAGGGCTGCTGGTAGCTAAGCGCAAAGTGCGTGCCAAGCATAAGTCTGCGTGGGTCAGGGTGATGCACTACCTGCACACAGGCCAAGTGTGGGGGGAAAAGGGACCGCCCCCGGATTGCTACCGCCTGCCAGTCTCATTGCTGCCCTCATTCCACCGCACCATGAAAGACAGGTGGCCCAACAACCCCACCGCATGGAAGAGTGGGACACAACAGGGGAGCACGACAGGCATACACTCCCTAATCCAAATGCATCACCGCCGGGACAGCCACGCATTAACAGCTCGTGATGAAGTGGCACAGTATGTCATGAAGCTTGCAAGTAACGAGCAGGCAGCCGCAAACACCTCATATAGGGACACAGTTGAGTATGAAATCAACCCAGTGAACCGCCACACCGAAACAGGGTATGCACGATACCGCAAAATAACTGCCCCGGTCGGTCG
Source organism: Bacteroidales bacterium (assembly GCA_035299385.1). GTDB lineage: Bacteria > Bacteroidota > Bacteroidia > Bacteroidales > VadinHA17 > LD21. Next base: position 8,545 of record DATGWQ010000334.1, read on the forward strand.
CACTACTCGGCCGGGCCGCCGCCAACCCAAGCTGACCAACGAACAGCGTGAACTGTTGGTGGCCCTGGGGGATCAGCATAGTCACACCACTGAACGTATAACGGGGATCGTTGGCCTGTGCAACTCATATGACCAACAACAAGCCCGTGTACAATGGGGCCCCTGCGTACAGCCTGGCTGGCAAATTGCAATCCAAACACAGCACCAAGGATACCGCACCAAGAAAGTGCGCATTGCAACTTCACAGGACCTTCAGGAATTTGGCCTTGACACATGGAGGCTGTGTGAGTACTGCACACATCAGGCGGTGCTACGGACAGAAGGCACCCGCCAGTGCGCAGTATGCGCCAGGGCATACCACACCGCCTGCATAGAGAAGGTGGAGGCGACCGCGTCCAGCACACAACCCTACACATGCAGTGACTGCTCCCTGTCAGGGCGCACAAGCGCCCCAGAGGAGGTTCAGTTGTACAGAGTGGAATGGGAGGTGAAAGAGGAGGCTGTAGCCAATGTTCGCCAATGGGCTACTGAGGAAGCCCTGAGACAGTTAGACGAGGCACTGACCGATCAGCTGGCAACACAGGGCCGGCCTGCTAAGCTCCCAAGGCGTGCCGACACCTCTCGACCGGCCGTCATGCCACACCCAGACGAGCGGGTGTATGACATAACCATTGGGGATCCCATACGAAGGAAACTTATCATACACACGGATCCCTTTGACCCGCACTTGGATGTAGCACCCCTTGACCGTCGTAGAGCGTACATCCGCGATGTTCCACACTTGGATGCCCAGGGCAACCAGACCACCACGGAGATGTGTGTTGTATACGCGAAAAATGGCAAGAGCGCCTTCAGGGTTACGGCTGCAATCGCGGCGAGGCTCAAGGCGGCCTTTGACATAATACGCGACATGCATCCTGACATACATGCACGCTTCCAGGTGGAATCATTTGACGATGAACTGTACAGGCTGGCAGTCCGGTATCAACACAAAGGGACTACACTAGCAGACAAATGCAAGTTCTGGGGGCTGCCACCGGAGCTTGTGCACATCATCATGACAAACACAAAGGCCACCACTGCAGTCCACACCCACCCGTTCATACTTGCTCCATGCACCACGTGCTGGTATTCACTGCATCCCCGGGATAAGGTGGTGGGGTCTAGCGGACACCCATATAAATTCAGATGGACAGGATCAGTACTGGCCATACCTGACTTTGACATACACGAGGCCACCAAGACAGTTGACTGGGCAATCAGAAGTGTCAAGGCAGCCACAACGGCAACGCTTGTTATAGTGATTGCTATTGTGAACCACAACACGGACGATGACACCCCCTACATGCAGCTACTGCGGCGAAATCACGATATATGCGTCCCAATCTGTACGTTCTCGCGGGACGCAATAAAACTGCAACCACCTGGCCACATGCCATTTGCGGAAGAGGTCACTCTCAAATGGAAATTCAGGATGGTGGCCATAGGAAACCAAGAGGGCTTCCGACAATATTGCCCCCTCAATAACGATGCCTGGCGCACAGACTTCGAGCTGTCCATCAACAACTGCCTGCCAAAACTGGACAGGGGACGTGCCGTCATATTTGAGAAGATCGGAGACCAACAACAGATGTGGACTGAGTCCGCATCTGACCCTGCTCAAAGGTGGCAGCGCAAGGCCAGCAATAGATTCCGTAGGAGGCCTGAGGGTGGCAACACTCACATAGTTGTGCCTATTCCAGAGTACCAACCACAAGCAATCAGGGAGCTTGAATACCCGGGCCTCACCCCTGAAGCAGCCTCAATGTGCCAGATAGATGTGGATGCGCCTTTAGAATTTGAAGAAATGACTTATGGACACGCTGCCCTCATTGAGAAATATAAGGCCGATCAAGGACCGCTGCCAGACGTCGTCCACGACGCCTCGAAATACCTATTCTCGGATGGTAGTAAACTAACAAAATCCCCTGATGACGCCCCTGGTATTGGGGCGGCAGTGTATAACCCTCGCACCGAACATGCCACAACCATCCATGTTGCATGGGAAGGGGAGGGTGCTGATGCTAAGAGCAACACTATTCAGCGTGCAGAACTTGCTGGGATTGTAACTGCGCTCGAAATCGGCGATGGATGTAGGTGGCCAGACGGATCAGTACACATAGCAACAGACAGTCTTGCGTCAATATATGCCCTTGCCAAACATACTAGGCAGCCACAAGATACCGGGGAACACCCACATCTTAAAATACTGCAGCAGTTTAAGCAACTGCTTCAGGACACCCTCGGCAAAGTGCATGTACACAAAGTAAAGGCACACATCGGCGTTATCGGCAATGAGCTGGCTGACCTAGCCGCAAAGGCGGTTTCAACTGGGCAAACCATCGCCGAAGAGATCTTTGCCACCCCGAGTCACAACAGGTCAGAAACACACTGGCCACACAAGGTGCACATCCATACTAACGACAAGGGCCAAGTCACAAAAACTAATACCCCCATGCGAGACCTTGGGAACGCCCTCAAACAACAAGCCCACGCACACGACAAGTATGGACAAGCCAAAACTGATGGTGTGTATGTAGAAGCCTGGAAGCGGGCGGATGCTAGCATACACCACGACATGAGCCACCTGTTCATGACTTCCAGCAAGGTGCGGTTCCGAGCGCGCAAGAAGGTCTTACAATACCGATGGGGCTTACTCCCAACCGCAAGATGGCTGCACAAGATTGGCAAGAGCCCCACCAACACGTGCCCTCTCTGTGGTGGGGAGGACGGTGGCCACCATGTAATGAGTGGCTGCCCTAGGCTCTCTCCAGCATACACTGACCGACACAATGCTGCCGGGACAGAACTAGCAGAGGCTGTCGGCAAGGGAGAGCTGGGACACTGCGTTTGGATGCAAGACATAGGGTGGGCCCGGAGGCGCTCACGGGCCGAGATCCCTGCCCAAGTGCAACCCAACAGGTTCATGCAAAACGTCACCTTCCCCTATTGGGTCCCACGCCGGCTGGTGAACGCCCTCACGGCGTACAAAGAGAGCGTCCCGGACATGCTGTTGGTGCAATCCGAGGCTGGAGGCACCACCTATATCCTTGTAGAACTGAAATACTGCAGAGACACCGATAGGGCGGGGCAGCAGGAGAGGGCCGCAGCACAACATCAGGCACTCAAAACCCTGATCAGAGATCATGACCCTCTTGCAGCGGTTGTACAGGTTACTGTCACACTTGGGGTGTCGGGAGTTATTTACAAGGATTTCTTCGAGGACATGCGGAAGCTGGGTGTACAAGGGGCAGCAGCCGCAGCCCTGGCAAAACGGCTCCACTTCTTGGCTGTCGAGTATGTAGAGAAGATCTGGGCGCTACGCACACACTTACTGCAGGGCGCACGCAGTCGATCGACCTCTAACCGCAAACGTGGCACGTACAGAAAACTGGGCAAGGCAACCAAGGCGGGAACAGGACGCACAACCGCTGCGAATAGTCACAACCGTCACAACAGGAAAACAGCAGGACCACCAGAGCCAGACCACAGAAAGAAGCGACGCACACGCTAACACTCTCTTCTCCCCTCCCCATGCTCTAGGGTATGGGTGAGGTCAGGTGGGGGGCGTGGAGTCCGTTGGACACACACACCCTCCTTGCCTTAACATACGCCGGTGGATTACCATAGGCGTAGACATTCATTCATTCATGTTTTTTTTTTGGAGTGAACAGGTTACAAGAGCGGAATCAAGCAACCGGACGCCACCCCTCAAAAGTTCCGGCAAGAGAGCAGCGCAACCCAAACAAACACCGCCCTGTGAGGCACAGCTAGGCCGCAACCCCACCACGTGACTATGCGGGCGACGCCTCGCGGCGCAGCCTGCCAGGAGCAGGCCTCGGGGCCCAGCCACGCACCCGCAATGCTATTCACGACACCGGTCTCTGACCAGCGCCACACTCCCACGCCATCCCGGCGCAGGCCTACGCACGTACAACACCAAGACACACATGGCAAGCACCCCTCACAAAGGCACGCACCCAACACACCCACCACGCCCTTATCAGCGGGCGCTTAATCACGCACAACCAGCCACATCGGCTGCTAGAGACTGTCCCTCCACAGCTGTGGAGCTGCTATCGGACAGCTGGTCCACCTCGCTGCGCCAGCATCGCTGCCGCGCTGTACGCAAGGCCCATCGCATCTGCTGAGCTGCTACTAAGTATGCTAAAAAGGTAGCTGTCTCCCCTGGCTGCGTAGCAATACTGCTGCGCTGCATCCCCGGGCCAGCACCCGTTGGCCCTCACTGGCCTGCCAAGCGTGGCAGGTCCACCCGCATGCCGCTGCCCTCCTCAACCACATACAACACTCCCGACTCCCGCCACTTGGCCCTAAACCTCTCGGCCGACATGACAGGGTTGCGGCCTCGCAGCCACGACAGCGGCACCCCAGAATTGATGCGGATGTCCCCCTGAGTGCGCGCCCAATCGTGCCGCACCTGCTGCTGCAGTACTGCCACGAACCTGCCGACCACCTGTGCGCTGCTGTACGGCTTCCCGCTGCTCTCGCACCGCACTGTCCAGACTGACTCCAGCATGAGCAGCCGCAGATGCGTCCAGAGATGCTGCAGCTCCGCAGGGGGCTGCCAGACACCACCATCGTCCAGCAGCACCACCCTGACATCGCTGCAGTCGACTCCTGCACCCGGCTGCACCCTATCCCAGACTCCCTCCAGCCACTGCCACGCCCCCCGCACACTGGGGCACCCAACAAAAAGGTGCGACAGCGACTCTAGCTGACACTGCTCGGGCAGCGGCGGCGGGCCCCCCACCCCCGCTTGCCCCCCTTGCTGCTGCTGCTGCTGCTGTTGCGGATCCTCCTGCCCAGGTTGAAGCGCCGGCTGCTGCTGCTGCTGCTGCGGTGGGGGTGGCTGCCCCTGCTGCGCCTGCCCGGGCTGTCCCGACTGCTGCTGCTGCGGCTGCCAACACTGTGGCTGGTGGCAGCAGCATCCCAACAAACTCTGCATATTGCGCGCAGCATGCACCCGCTCAGCGCCGGTGGGTACCGCCGCATGCAAGACCTGCCAGCCGAGCACCCGCAGCGGCTTGGGGAGCCGCTTGTCGCTTGCCCGGCGGTACGCCGCAACCCACTGCAAATCCTCCTCACCTGGCGGCTGCAACCCCCTGACGAGGGGGTCGGTTGTGTCGTCAACTGCCGGCTCGCTGACATAAGTCAGGCGCTGTTGAGCCCGCTGCGTCGTGACCGGCCCCCGGGTCCCCGCTGCCTCTGCCACCCTCTGCACCGGATGCTGCCGAGGTGGGCTGGGGTCCATCCAGTTGGCGTGCACCCCCGCCGCCACGTCCTCCTCCCTGAAGCGCTGCTGGCTGCCCGCTGCAAACCCCGCCTGCATCATATCATCAAAGCGGCGCTTCAGCCCAGTCTCACGCTGCTGCAGTGCCGTCGCAGGGCTCAAGCTGCCGTCCTGCTGCCGCCATATGCGCGGGCGTATCCCATAGCCAGGCACCCATCCCCGTAGGGAGCGGCACCTGTCCTGTAGCAGGCGCTGTGTGCCTGCCTTGACGCTATATTCTAGAACTGCCATGTGCTGCCCAAATCCCCAAACGCTAGGATCAACCTGCACCCTAGACCACTGTCCCACTAAGTAGTAGGCCGAGGGCGGGCCCTCCCTGCGGTCCACCCTGTCTCCCTCCTGCTGCTGTGGCCGCTGGCGCGGCCCGCCCACTGTGGCATACACCACGCAGGCAGGACTGAACGACACCCCCGGCGGCAGTGCAGGCGGCCCCTCCAAGTAGGCCAAGCTGGCGTCCTGTTGCACCTCATACCATTCCCAGAGCCCGGCCTCCTCAAGACACCGAACCCACCTGTCCGTGCCGTCTACTTCCCACAGGCCTCCCCTGCGCTCTCGGGGCAGCGTGGGGGAGGCCGGCGGGTTCTGACTGGGGTTTGGCTCCTGCGAGGGCGCTGGCAGCTGTGGGTCTTCATGCCCGTCTTGCTGCGACTGCTGAGATTGCTGGACTCCCCGGGCTGGCAGAGGCACATCCCGCCGCTCCTGCAGCTGCTGCTGCTGCTGTTGTGACTGCTGCACGTCCTGCTCCGGTGGGGCACCGGGTGGCAGCTGACCAAGCCGCTGGCGCTGCTGGTGCTGGTGCTGCTGCTGTGATTGCTGTGACTGGCGCAGGTCCTGCGGTTGCGGCTGCTGACCTGGCTGCTGCTGCTGCTGCTGCTGTGGTTGCATCCTGTCGTGGCGCCGTTGCGCCAGTGCCTCCTGGAGCGAGCGGGGTGGATGGGCAAGCTGCTGCGGGGCCAGCGGCACATGAGATTGTCGCTGCCGCTGCGGCTGCCGCGGCGACCCACTCCCTTGCATGTTGGATCCCGCTGACTGGCCCTCAGAGGACTCTGCGGACAGCGCATACTGCATGAGTAACGCGTTGCTGCGCTCCCACTCCTCCATAGTTGGGGGCGTGGGGGACCGCGGCCGGCGCTTGCGCCTACTGCGGCGCCGCGGCTGCTGCCAACGCTCCCGCCGTGGCTGCGGCTGCTGCTGTCGCGGGCGCCTCTGTTGCTGCTGCTGCTGCTGCCGCTGCTGCTGCTGTTGTGGCTGATGCTGTTGCTGCTGCTGCTGACGTGGCCCCTCCGCCTGCAGCGCCTGCTGCCAGGCAGGGGGGATAACAATGCCGTCTACTGCAGGCTGGAATGTCAAGGCCCCGCTGATCTGTCCCAGTGTGACTCCCACCGACTGCGGCTGCAGGCTCCGTGGCAGGCTGTTGGGAGACCTGAACAAGGCCCCGGTGACGGCGTCTGCAACGCTGAAGTTCCCCACCACAGGCTCCAACCGCACTTGCTCTGCCGACATGCTGTCATGGGCTAAGCGCCTGCACAGCCCCAGCTCCTGGAAGGCCTTCACATACGCCGCCCGCCTGGGGCTGAGCTGCTGCAGCGCCCTACCCATCCCTTGCTGCACCAGAACCTTGACCCCCTGCCCAGGCAACTCCCGTTCCAGGTTGGCCCGCATGAACTGCTTCCACGCGTGCTTGTGCGGGTGCAGCAGCGATGCTGGCACCTTTCCCTGCATGGCCGTGGCGTGCGCTTGCACATCTACATGCCCAATGCCCCCCTTCTTTGCCGGCAGATTGGCCACGGCCGCTGCTGGCCGGTACACCAGCTGCCTGCCATCATCGCGCATGGCCCCGAGGCCCAGCGTAAACACCTTGATGCGGCGCTGAATGCGCCCCATGAGTGCTTCAGGCACAGGCACAAATTGAGCATGATACACCAAGCAGGATGCTAGTACTTGCCTGGCCACCTCACACCTGCCCAGCAGTGTCAGGTCATGCTTGCTCCACTGTCGCGCCCTGTAGGTGATGCTGCCCAAGCGTTGCTGATATAGCTGCTCTGCGAAGGCCGTCGCCCCACTGACTGACAGTAGCACACCCAGGTGCCGGACAGGCTCCACGCTGGTGTCCACAAAGACCACCCCTGTCGCTGCATCCTCGCCCACCAGGCGGGGGTGTGTGCCCAGCGTCATCCCCTTGCTCTTGCCAGGGTTCAGCTTGGCGCCGCTGGCTGCACAGAACGGCCGCACTGCCCGCTGCAGCAGCGTGCGCACGCTGCCGATGTTTTTGCCGTGCAGCGTGGTATCGTCGGCGTGCTGATGGCTGGCTGGCGCGTCTGAACCGTCAGGCAGTCTGATGCTGTCCACCTCGCTCTCCCTCTGAAGCTGCCTGCACTTAGCCGCCAACGGCTGCGCTGCTATGACATACAGCAGCGGACTGAGCGGGCTGCCCTGTGCACACCCAGACGGGATGTCAAACACCCGGCTGAAGTGGCCCCCGTTGAAAACCACCCTGCCCCGTGTCCCATCCAGCAGCAGGCGTACCCAGCGCACGCTGCTGTCCGGGAACCCCATAGCCCCCATACACAGGAATAACCAGTCCCTATCCAGCCTGTCGTATGCCTTCTCGAAGTCTAGGAAGACAATGCACCCTTCCTCCCCCGACTCCTGTACGTAGTCCACCTCCTCTAGGTGTAGCAGCACATTGTCCGCTATGTCGCGGCCCGGCACAAAGGCTGTCTGAGTGCTGTCTATGATGCTGCCCATAGCCGGCCCAAACCTCAGTACTATCACCTTGGCAATTATCTTCAGGTCACAGTTGAGCAGGGTGATGGGCCTGTAGCTGGCTGGGTCCGCCCTGAGTTTACCTCCCCCTTTGTAGATGAGGGTGATGAGCCCCAGGCGCTGCCGCTCCGACAGCCGCTGCTGGGGTTGACTGAAGCAGTAGTTGAAGGCTGCTACCATCGGCTTCCCAACCACATCCCACATGGCTGTGTAGAATTCGTAGGTGAGGCCATCGCTGCCGGGCGCCTTGCCACGTGGCAGGCTGCGCAGCGCTGCCAGCGCCTCCCCTACAGTGATGCTGCCGTCTTCCTGCTCCCCCTGGCACTGCGCCTGCCCCTGCTCGTCGAGCTGCTTGTCCACTGCTGCCAGCATCTCACGCTGCTGCTGCGGGTCGGTGGGGTGGCGTGAGAACAGGCCCCTGGTGTCAGGGTCATAGTAATCTGCCAGCGACTCGCCGACAGCCTCCACCCCAGCCCTGCCCTCTGCCCTGGCCGTGCTGCCGTCCTGCCGCTGCACCTCTGCGATTAGCTGTGGCTCCCGTGCTGCCCTGCCCAAACGGTGGAACCAATAGGTGGAAGCTTCTCCATAGACCTCCCACAGTGGCTCTGTGGCGTCAGCCTCCCGCTGCAGCTGTGCTGTCTCGAAGGCTGTCAGGTCCTGTTCAGCCTGCAGCAGGGCTTGCTGAGCCCTGGCCCCCCGTTCGTCGCGTGCCAGGTTCCTGGCTGCCGCTACCTGCTGGCGCAACTGCCTGGCTTGTTCCTGCTGCTCCCGTTGCAGGTCCTGGTGCAGCTGCATGGTGATTGCCCGTGCCCTATTCTGCAAAGCCTCCCATTCCGCTGCTGGGTCCAGCCGTGGGCTGCGCTGCTCCAGCTGCCGCACCTCTGTCTGCAGTGCGGCCTTGAGCTGGTCTACGAATGCCTGCTGCCCAAGCATATGATTAGGGAACCGCCAGCGCTTGGGCCCAGGCTTGGGCGCGCCTGGGGGCTGCAGCCTCACCACCACCGGGCGGTGGTCGCTGGGGAAGCAGCGGTGCTGCTGCGCCCCTTGCAGCCACCCACCATCCAACAGACCTGCTGACATGAAAATGTAGTCGATGCGCCCCCCTGACTCCCTGCCTGCTGTGTAGTGGGTCGGCTGACGTTCCAATGGGTGAGCATGCAGCCAAGCGTCCCGCAAGCCTCCCAGGAAGTTCACCACCTGCAGATCCCGCCCCCCCGTGTTCCTGCTTGACGCTGCGGCCTGCCAGGGCGAGGCTGCAAGGACGTCCTCCTCCCTCATCACGCAGTTGAAATCCCCACCCACTATGAGGTTATCCTGAGTTCCTGATGTGATGCTGTCCAAGTACTCCCCCCAGAAGAACTCATTACGCTGACTTGGTTCGCACGGGGCATACACAGCCACTGCGGCTAGCCGGTCGCCCCACGGTGTCACCCATGACACCTTGAGCACCCGGCCCGACGGTGATTGGTGCTCAATGACCGGCTCCAGCCCCTCTGCGATCAAGTGCTGGCCTATCAGGATCCCCACCCCCCTTGTCGCCCTCTGCTCTTGCTCAGCCCTGCTACAGAAAAAGGCCGCTCCTGCCCATGGCCTGCCTGGCCCAGCCCCCTCTTGCACCCAGCTATGGCCCTGGCTGTCGCTGGTGGTGTGGGTCTCCGACAGCAACACCACAGACTGGCGCTGCTTTTGCAAAGAGGCAAAGAACGGGCGCCGTTTGCTACGAGCTGCCAGGCCATTCACATTGACTGCCATCACCTTGAAGGGGCTGGCTGGCGGACGCTGAGCCATTATTGCTTCCCGCGCCTTCCCCGCGAGCCTCGCGGGTTTGGCGCTGCTGCTGGTGGTGTGAGCGGCGTGCAGGGCTGAGCACTACTGTTCCCCTTCCCCCCCTTCCCCCTCGACTTACGTGCCGGCAGCCCATCCCCCATGGTAGGGCCGTGCAGTGCAGCAAAGCTGCTGCTCATCTGTCCTAGGTTGGTCCTGCTGGAGCGGCGTAGTGGCTGCTGCTGTGGCAGTGGGTGCTCATGCGGCTCCTGCTGCTGCTGCTGCTGCCCATGTGGCTCCTCCCGCTGCTGCTGCTGTTGTGCCTGCTGCTGCTGCCGTACCTGACCCTGCTGCTGTTGTGCCTGCCGCTGCTGGTGCTGCTGCTGGTGGTGGTCCCTCTCCGCCGTGCTGCCAGGCTGCAGCACGAGCTCTTCGCTGTCACTGTCGCTGCCATACGCAAGCTGCTTGATGCCAAGCTGCCGCCGCAGCCAGCTAAGCAGCTGAGGCATCGGCACAACCTTGTGCGCCTTCAGCAGGCCCTCGTAGCGCTGCCGGAACTGTACCTGCAAGCGGTGCCTGTCAGACTGCAATAGGGTGCGGTCAGCATAGCCATGAGCCTCATCATCTGCCATGCGCACCGCCTCCGCAAGCATGGCCTCCACCTGCTGCTGCTCCCACTGTTCATCCCGGGCTGGCTCAGCTTCCTCCATAGCTACATCCCCCGCTGGCTGCTGCATCCCCCCCTGGCGCTGCCGCTGCTGCTGCTGCTGCTGCTGTTGCTGCTGCAGCTGCTGAGGCTGAGGCCGCCGCTCCAGGGGGTTCGCATCCACCATCTCAATGTCCGCCCCCTCAGGGGCCCCCTGCTGCCGGCCCCCTTGCTGCTGTCCCAGCTGCCACTGCTGGCCGCTCTGCTGCTGCGGTGGTGTCTGCTCATACAGCTCCTCTGGCAGGTTCCACCCTGGCTGGCGGCCCTGCCGCTCCCCAGGCTGTGGTCCTCGCTGCTGTGCCCCCTGCTGCCGTGGCCCTTGGGCACGATGCCTACTGGCCGCCTGCTGCACAGCCCAGCGCACCTGCAACAACTGCTCTGTGCGCGACTGCCATGCCCATGGGGCCAGGGAAGGCCTGTCTCCCACCTCTACCTTGGCCACAGGCCTGGTGGCTGCCACTTCAAAGGATGCCGGCAGCCTAGTGAGCAGCGGGTCATCTTGCGGCGGCCTCACCCAGGCCACCACCGTGTCAGCTGCTGGGCAGGACAGGTTGGCGTCCCCCACCAAGCTGCTACCTCCCAGAAACTCTGCCACCACCTCACCTGGCTGCTCTGCTGCCGCCATAAGCACCTCCATGCAACCCTGCCTGGCATACTCCACTGGCAGCTGGTGCAGGGTAACCACAGTGCACCCAGCTGGTGGTGCGCTGCGGCGCCCCCATGACAGTGGAATGGTGTACTCCCCGACTGTCACTGTCCCTGCCTGCACTGCTGCCTGTGCTGCCTCCCTTGCCGCGTCGTTGTCCTGCACTGTCACTGTGATTGTCTCCAGGTACCCCTTGCTGGTGGTGTGCTGGGCTGCCCACAAGGTGGTGCTATTGGGGTGCTGCAGCCCAACCCTGAACAACATGTTGTAGGCATTGAGGCGCCGCTGACGTGTCGAAACACCCGGCTTACCACCCCGCATCTGGTCCAGGTGCATGCGCACCGTCATGTCATGCCCACTGCTAGCACGCGGCGGGCCCCTAGGCAGGCAGGGTGTTGGCTGGTCCCCCGCAAGCAACTGTGTTAGTGCGCTCAGGGGGTGCATCACCCACCTTGGTCCGTGCACAAGATCCAGCTGCCGCCCCTGATCCCACTGCTCCTGCCCCCACTGGTGCTGCTCCCATTGCTGCTGCCCTGACTGCTGCTGCTGCTGCTGCTGCTGCTGGGGAGAGGGGACAGGTGGGGGTGGGGGAGGGGGAGGCCTCCCCCAGACCCCGAGCCGACTAGGTAGCCTCGTTGAACGAGGCTGCTCCTCGCTGTGCTGCTGCTGCTGTTGCTGTTGCTGCCCTGCTGAACCCCTCCCCCTTACAGGCTGGCCTTGCCTTGCCCCCTGCCCAGCACCCCCTAGTCGCTGTGTGGCAGCACCATGGCTGCACAGCCCAGCGCGCTGGTAGCTTCCAAAACTGTGCCCGCTATGCCTACTTGCTAACATTCTGTCTGTAGGCCGAAACACGCCCTAACCAGCAGCTGTCTGGGCAGGCGAGCTGCGTACCTGGACTATGCTGTACTGCACTGGCCAACAACACTGCTGCACCTGCTTCTCCCACGTACAGACACAGCTTTGGCCACAGTGCACCCACCTAAAGGACTCTCCCGACGTTAACAAAGCCTTACAGCCAGCTGCACGGCGCCATGCTGCTGCTCCCCGCCTGCAGCTGCTGCATTAGCTCTGTACTGCCAGTGCTGTAGCTGCTGTCGCCCTATTCCCGTGCAGCAGCGTCAGCCGACCACGTTGCTGTGTCTAACATCCAAATACGTTAACTATATACGTATTAGGCTAGTGCTGCGACTCCATGCAGCTGCTGTAGGGCTGCACACGGACCCTGCTGCTGCACGATCGGAAGCAGTGATTTCTCGGAGGTGGCCACGAGGGGCCATGCAAGCCTTCGAAATGTAATATAAGACATACCAACAATCATTTGCGGCACTTTCCAGCCCATGCACGCAGTTTGCGACAGCCAATCGAAACGGGTCGATACTGCTGCTTTCCTGCTTCGATACAGCTTCGATACTGCTTCATTCCTCTAGGTGTAGCTTTGGATTTTTAGCATACTTAGTAGCAGCTCAGCAAACAAACACCGCCCTGTGAGGCACAGCTAGGCCGCAACCCCACCACGTGGCTATGCGAGAGAGCAGCGCAGCAATATTCGAAGCAGTATCGAA
>DATGWQ010000335.1:0-4618 GCA_035299385.1 Bacteroidales bacterium
ACTGAGCTGCCCCTTGTCAAAATTAAATACGGTATAAATGACCGGCTTCCGCCTGACATAAGCATAATAAATGTAGAGGAAGCGCATCCGAAGTTTCATGCCAGGCACGACGCTGTTGCAAGAAGCTATATTTACCAGATAAGCAGGAGAAGGACAGCGCTTGCAAAGAAGTTCGTCTGGTGGATAAAGGATCCGCTGGATGCAGGTCTTATGAATGAGGCTGCGAAACACTTCAAAGGGCTGAAGGATTATCGCTGGTTCACAGATCCCGAACAGGAGCAGTCATCGACGAAGGCCGAGGTAATGCATGCGGAGGTTTATGAGTACGGGGATATGCTTTTGTTTCATGTTGTGGGCAGCCATTTTCTGTGGAAACAGGTGAGACGGATGACAGGCGTGCTTGTCGAAGCCGGAAGAGGCAAACTGAAGCCTGAGGAAATTGAGTCTTTCTTCAGGACAAAGACCGATATTCCTGCAAAGCTTACGGCACCGCCATCGGGATTGTTCCTGGAAAAAGTGTACTATAAAAAAGACATTATCTCTTTTGAAGCCAAACCGGTGATAAAAATTTAAACGCAGAGTACGCAAAGCTTTTCGCAGATTACCTAAAGGCTCCCTTGCGTTCTTTGCGTTGAAAAATAGGCTTAATTGCATTTACAATTCACTTCAGTCAAAAATTTCTGATTGAGGTTCATTTCTGTTATTCTTCTGACTCTTTCGGTAAGGCATTTATCGCAATCTGAAAATAAATCCAGATCCCACGTATCAGCAAATACACGTCCTCTTCTCAGGCCTATCCCATATTCAAGAACTTTCTCAAGCGACTTTATTGAAGGAGCCGTGAAATAACCTTTTTCACTCAACTCCTCCATAATACCGTTTCCGCCTCTGACAGGAATTATTGTACATGCTCCTGTCCCTGAATCAAAAGCAAAATCGACCGATCTTTCTGCCCAGAAAATTCCCTCTTCCTCCGTCATGAACGGAGGCCTGAGAAGTATAAATGCCCTTGAACTTACATGGTTTTTGCCCAGCAGATCTGCCGCCCTGCTGAAATCTTCCAGTGACATCTTCTTGTTCAGCTTGTCAAGTATTCCTTCATGAACTGTCTCGAGACCCATTGCAATCTCAAGCGATGGCTTCAGCAAATCCCTGAAAAGCAATATTTCATCAGTGACGAGCTTTGGATGGCACTCAACAATCACATTCTCAAAAGAGCTTAAAATTGCAGCTATCCTGGCGTGATCTTTACGGTTAACAGCTCTTCTGTCAAAGAAACTGCCGCTGTTGTAAAGCTTTACATGCTTGACCCCTGGCAGGTTCTTCAGGGCATACTCAATCTGTTCAGGAATTGCTCCTTCGGGTACCGGCCTGTCCGTCGTGTTCTTCCAGAGGTCGCACATAAGGCAACTGAAGGGACATTCGGTGTTTGTAAGGAATATGACGGCAACATCCTCAGCTTTGCCGGCTGCCGTGAGCTCTTTTTCAACAAGGAAGGCATAAGGCCTCCCAGGATCGACTTTGTTCTTCTTTCCTCTTTTTGAAATTATGAGATCATCATAGATCCGGATCATTGGATCACTCATATTTTGAAAGAAAAGCTTTTCTGTATGCAATTTCCTTTGACGGGAAAAGCTTCCTGAAAGATTCACCTGACACAGCACCATGCTGGAACCTTCTCTTCGGGAAAACCGGCATTTCAATTCCGGTCACGGCTTTAATGCCTCTGCTGACGATATCTCCCTTAAGCTCATATAGTTTTTCATGATCCCAGCCCGTAATGTCGATGTACGGAATGCCTTCAGAGATCTCAATTACATTGGGCAGGGTATAAGGGCTGAAAAGCTCGAATCCTTCGAGGTCTGCAGTTGCGACTGTCCTCATGTAGCTTCTGCTCAGGCCACCGGTATAGGTTAGGGAATGCTTTATCGAGTTTACGCCCCAGCCTTCATGATACAGCATAAGGTTGTTGAGCACGCTCCTGATTGTAAGCTCGGGATTTTCCTCGATCGGGTAGTCCTTTAAGTTTTCATCTCCTCCTTCGCCGCTTACCAGGAATTTCCATTCCGGATACCTCGATCGTATTCCCCTGAGAAGAGCCAGGCTCATGGTAGCCGATTCAATATCGAGGGGCTTGTAATCTTCTACGGCTTTAACAGCTTCAATCCAGTCAAGGGAAGAGTACCCGGCTTCAATTGGCTCAAGGAACATGTCATGACCTGTCCTTTCCAGAAATTCTCTTGCCTGGACCAAGTCTTCCCCTCTGCCGTCAACAGAGAGAGTGAAAGCCTTAAGCCTCGAAGGGCTTTCTCCAAGCTCAATCAGCGCCTTATAGGTCAGGAGAAACACAGCGCCACTGTCGATGCCTGCGGAAAATGTGACTCCAACCGGTCCCGAAACAGCCCGGTTTCTGAGCCATTTCTTTATTTCGTCGTACAAAGTTCCGATGTACAGCTGACCAATAAATGACGGATCATTCCCGGCAAACCTGTTCCTCGAAGGTGTGAAGAATCTTGAATATTCCGGATTGGGATCAGGGCAGCCCAGCAGTTCAATTTTTGTTATGTAGTGCGCCGGGACCATCCTGGTATAGGAGGGATGGAACTGGTTGTCCAGGCCTTCCCGTACGAGGTAATCATGGATCGTATCGATCCTTTCAGCGACAATGAGGTTTGGGCCTGATGCGCGCTTTGCTATGAAGTACCTCATCGGCCTTCCGATGGATCTTGCCATCCTGATTGTCTTACCGTCGACTGAGATAAGTGAAAATTGTCCGTCAATCCTCCGTACGGCATCCGCATCGCCCGATCTCACGACTTCAACAGCCTGCTCATGCGTCATGTTGTAGATTACATTCTTTTTCGGATGCGTCAGGTCTATTACCCTGCTGATGTAATTGTTCGTCATAAATATTAGATTTTATTTTTCCCCCCGCAGAAACGCTGATTATATCCGCAGATTATCGCAGATTGATGGTTTAAAATCTGCGTTTTCATCTGCGCGCTAATCCGCGCAATCTGCGGGAAATTATTCTTAGACTATTTCACAATGCCTTTCCCTTCAAAAATAGTTATGTACCTGTCAGCCTGTATATTCTTAATTATTTCCTTTTTACCTCCAGTCCAGGAAATCTCAAGCTGGTCGATGATGTTGTTGTTTCCCAATCCGATATGTAACCTGGGATCGTTATTCGAAAGGTAGGAGGTGCTCCACTGGTTTACATACACGCTATTTTTTCCTCCCGCAGTGACAGTAACTTTTGCAGCTATTGCAGAACCCTGCCCATCTCTGCCCCTGAGTGTAATTCCCAGCCAATGGTTTGTCTTACCGCCCTCATTTCTGAGCAGGACGGAAGTTGCCTGATTATCGACATGCGACACTGAAATATCCAGGTCGCCGTCATTGTCATAATCCCAGACCGCCAGTCCGCGTCCTGATCTTTTTGTACTGAAATAAGCACCCGCTTCTTTGCCAACGTTCCTGAAATGTCCTTTTCCATCATTCTCGAGAAGCACCGGGAGCTGGAGTATCAGCTCTTCTGCAGTACCGTTTGCCGAAATGATGTCCGGGTCTCCATCATTGTCATAATCAAAAAATGCTGCGCCCCATCCGCCTTTGCCGGTTAATGCAGCAGCTACGCCGCTCGATCCGGTGACATCGGTAAAAAGGCCGTTTCCGGTATTTTTATACAGAGCGCCATATTCGAGATCCGTGACAAGAATATCGATCAGACCGTCACCATCAATATCGGCTATCGAGCCATGCATCGAGCCTGTACCTACACCATTGCTGTTTGCAGCAACACCTGCCTGTTTTCCGACTTCGGTGAATTTGCCTCCGTCGTTCTCGAAAAGATAATTGAAATGATGATCATTGGCCTGGAAAATGTCGATGTCGCCGTCATCGTCATAATCGAATACCGTCAGGCCCATGCATTTAGAATCCGGGTAATACAGCCCGAGCTTTTTTGTGACATCTTTGAAACTGCCATCAGGCAGCTGCTCGTAGAACATAGAAGCCTGTCCCTTGTACTCTGATGGATGCGGCATTTTTCCCGGCGTTACGGGTGAATCATATTTCGGATCGAAAGCAAGGAAATTGCCGACCATGCAATCCATCCTGCCATCGAGATTATAGTCCATAAATGACACGCCGATGCTCCATTTGGTGAAACCATTCAGTGTATCCGGTCCCCTGAGCCCCAGCTTCGAGGTAATATCTGTAAATGTTCCGTTGCCGTTATTCCGCATGAATCTGTTCGGCCCATAATTCAGCATGTAAAGGTCCTGGTCCCCATCCTTGTCATAATCGATCGCGCCAGCTGCCATGCTCCAGTTTTTGTCTGCAAGCCCTGCTTTTTCCGACATTTCTGTGAAGGTGCCATTCCCGTTATTTTTATAAAGCCGGTCAGGCGTATCCTTGTATTTTATTCCCTTTGGGTCGGAAATGCCCTGGAGCCAGGTTCCGTTCATCATGTACAGATCCATCAGGCCGTCGTTGTCATAGTCGAAGATGGTTATACCTGAGCCGCTGCTCTCAATGATATTCACATAAGAATCATCTCCGATTGTGTATCTGAAACCTATTCCGGCTTTTGCAGCAACATCGGTGAAAGTGA
>DATGWQ010000336.1:0-13335 GCA_035299385.1 Bacteroidales bacterium
GAAACCCTGGCGGGGCTTGACATTGTGCAGGAATTCCCTTTCCCCGCAGGGGATCAATGAAAACCACCGGTGACAACACCCGGGGGTAAATACCTGCATCATTCTTCTGAAACCCTGGCGGGGTTTGACATTGTGCAGGAATTCCCTTTCCCAGTAGGGGATCAATGAAAATAGAATCAAATATTTGGACCGGTTTCGCTTTCCCCGTAGGGGATTAATAATAATAGAAACAATGTAACAGGATCGTTCTCATTTCCCGTAGGGAATTAATGATAATTGTTTTAGGAAAATTGTCATTTGTGATTCAGCATTGTACACATATTTTTCAAAAAAATTTAACAAACCTATGCGATTTGTATTAAATTATTAATTTAGCTTAATTTAAAGGGGATCGTATGAGAGACAGGCTTTTGGCTCTGCTCGGGGTTGAACCGGGTGAAGAATCGATGGTATCCATTCTTCTGACCCAGTCTGTTTTTCTGGGTATATTTCTAGGAACCTTCGATATCAGCGCACACTCGTTGTTCCTTTCAATCTTTGACGAAAAGATGATGGCGAAAGGATACGTAGTCTCAGGTTTTGCCGGGATCATCCTTACTTCATTGTACACCACACTGCAGACAAGGCTGAAGTTCAGGAATTTCTCTGTCGCGAATCTTGTTTTTGTTACCGCGTTCACCCTGGTCCTTTGGATTGCTGTCAACATGACGCAATCAAAATGGATCGTTTTTTTCGTGTTTATAATGCTTGGCCCGCTTAATATCCTTGCAGCCCTGGGATTCTGGGGAACAGCAGGACGGCTCTTTTCGCTGAGGCAGGGAAAAAGGCTTTTCGGGCTTGTGGACTCCGGTCTCATACTGGGGATCATAATCAGTTCCTACACCATACCCGTGATCCTGTCATTGAATTTCAGCTCTCATAACATACTCCTGATAAGCGCAATATCAATATTTGTGGCAGGGATAATCCAGGTGATGATCGGCTCAAGGTTCAGGCTTGTTGCCGAGGGAGCCGGTGAAAGCTCCGGGAAAAAAGAGGCTAAAAAGGAATCAGTCATAAGCGTGCTGAGGAAAGACAGGTATATAACCGTGATGGCCATCTTCGTGGCGCTCTCCGTGATGACAGCTTTTTTTGTCCAGTATTCGTTCATGGCAGTTACACGGGAGCAGTATCCCTCCGAGGAGGATATGGCCAGGTTTCTCGGGATATTCACTGGTAGCATGATGATCTTCACACTTCTCATCAAGTTGCTGGTCTTTTCATATCTGATAAGGAATTACGGGCTGAAGCTTTGCCTTGCCGTGCCGTCACTTCTAATCGTTCTGATGACAACTATTGCCGTACTTTTAGGCATAACGATGGGGTATACACCCGAATCTGCATCGGGCTTCCTGTTGTTCTTCCTGGTCCTTGCCCTGAGCAGGCTCTTCTCGAAATCCGTGAAAGACTCGATCGAATCGCCTTCCTTCAAGGTCATCTACCAGACAATTGATGAAAAGATAAGGTATGAGGTCCAGTCTGCTATGGACGGTACCGTAAATGAAATTGCCGCTCTTTCATCGGGACTTATCCTGGCAGGGCTTGGGATGTTAAGCTTCATAAAGCTCATCCATTTTTCCTTTGTTCTTTTTGTCATAATCCTTATATGGATCTTTGTTTCGTGGCTCCTCTATAAAGAGTACCGCAAATCGATCAGGAAAGCCCTTGAGTCAACCACCACGGGTGAACGCGAAGCATCAGACGTAAAAAAGACAGCTGAAAACAGCTTCACGGCAGCGCTGGCGTTCAAATCAGATTACTTCAGGCTTATTGCCGGCGATTATTCACCGCTTGAAGCCGGTCATGGCAGGAAGTACGTTGAAAAGATAGCAGATAAAGGCATCAGAGAGAATGATCTGAGCCTGCTTCCCGTACTCAGGAAAATCCGTGAT
The DNA here is from genome assembly GCA_035299385.1 of Bacteroidales bacterium. Lineage (GTDB taxonomy): Bacteria > Bacteroidota > Bacteroidia > Bacteroidales > VadinHA17 > LD21. The sequence continues at coordinate 1,932 of DATGWQ010000336.1, forward strand.
GACAATCGCTCAGATGCTGCTATGAGAGAGATCTGCGAAAAAGCGGTGATTGAGCTTGAAAGACACCGGGTTGCTGACGGGAAAAGGAAAGCCGCGATGGTCACCCTTGCCGGGACCACTGCTCCCCAGACAACCGAAGTGCTCAGGCTTCTTCGTGATAATTCAACAGATTCAAAAAGATTAGGGATCTTCATCATCGGTAAATTCAGACTGGCAGAAATGATCACAGAAGTATGCGACTGCCTGGTGATCCCCGAGCTTGAAACCGATGCAATTTCCGTCCTTACATACTTCGGACCTGATGCTGTCAGGGACCTTGAGCGGTTCTTTATGGCAAATTCAGGTAATGTCTGCGCCGGGAAACATGTCCTCAGGATAATGTCTTCCATCAGATCCGCTGAAAGCTTCGCATTCCTGTTCTCAAGGTTATGGTCAATTTCGAGGGAAACAAGGGAAATGGCCGTAAGCGGATTGCTTGAAGGAGGTTATAATGCCGAAGGTGAAAACAGGGACAGGCTGCATCAGCTGATATCCGACATAATAGGTATTCTGACATGGAATATCAGCGCAAGAGTTACGCTTGCAAAGCATGAAGACACCATCCTGCTGAAAATACTGGATAAGGATACTGACCGCTGGAGAAAATTCCTTTTCAACCTGCTCTCCATTGCTTACGACAGATCGTCAATTGAAAAAATTAAGGAGAACCTTGACAAGGACACAGTGGAAAGCGTGAATTTTGCGCTGGAGATGATCGACATTGTAATTGAGGACTCGATAAAACCGAAAATAATTGCCCTGTTCGATATGGTTTCCGATGAGGACAGGCTCAAAAACCTGTGGCATTTCTTCCCGGGAGAGATATCGCCCTATGACAGGCTTCTTGAGAATATTATAAACCGCGATTATAATCTTGTCACTGTCTGGACTAAAGCATGTACTCTCCGGCATATTGACAGGATCAATGGCAATGATCTGGCAGAAACAGCATCAGCCCTTCTCTTCAGCCCTGACTGCCTGATGCAGGAAGAAGCTGCAGGGCTCCTTGCACGATGCAATAAAGACGTATACACCTCAGTCTCGGGAAGGATTCCTGTGTTCATACGGGAGCGGCTCGACGGAATTACAAAAGGAAAAATTGAACCTGGCGATCTCATGTTTGAAAAAATACATTTCCTTACTCAACGGTTCAAAAATGTGCCTGAAGAAAAATTGATCTTGCTGGCAGAAAAACTCAGATTCATCGAAAATCCCGGAACAGGTTCCCAGTCTCCGGGGGAATGTATTATATGGCAGGTTAAGGCGGAAGCAGGTGAGAATCAGGTTAACCTGATTTACGGCATGGGAGAGCAGTTCAGAGCAGAAGGGTTATTCTATTTTCTCCCGCTGGCTGCAGTCGAGAAGTTTTTGATGGATAATCCCGGGCTCTCTTCAGAGGTGATGTCCTATTTTGAACAAATTGAATCTGATTAATGGCAACAAGAAAGACGACCATATTCCGACAACTTATTTTCAATATTGCAATACCCACATTGCTTGCCTTTCTTGTTATCGCTGTTCTGAATTTCCAGCGGACCAGGTCAATACTGTCATCTGCTTCCGAAGAAAAGAACACACTTCTTTCCAATGAAGTGACGAAGATCCTTAAATTCCAGGATTTTTCTTTTAAGCTTATCGAGGATGAGCTGAGCACAAGAATGAAGGAGCTAAATTATGAGCTCGCTCAACGATATTTCAGCCACATACAGAATCCTGAGAAGATCAACCTGACTGAAATTCTCAAGAAGCTGCAGATGGACCCTGCAAACGAAGATATTTACATAATTGACCGTAACGGTGTGGTGGTGAATACTACTTTCAAGGGCGATTATGGCGTGAATTTGTACAGTTACGGTGAACAGTTCAAGTCATATCTTCAGAATATTTTTGAATCCGGCGAGTTTGTTGTCGACCTTTTTGCCATAGAGGCCAGGACAAGCAGACCAAAGAAGTACTCATACCTTGCTACTGCAGACCGGAAATACATCATCGAGCTTGGGGCTTATTCAAAAAGGGCTGATGAGATAATCAGCATGATGGAGGACGTGAAGACCCAGTTGAAAAGGGAAATAAAGGGGATTATGGATGTCGAGCTGTTTTTCATGGCTGACAAGCCTTTCAGCATGAATAAGACCGCATTTGAAGTCAAAGGACAGGAAGAATACCTCCTGAATGCTTTTCAGAAAAAAGATACAACAGCATATGTTCAGAGGCTTGGCGGCAAATGGCTTCAATACCAGTATATTTATATGGAACGCCGGGCCTCAAACCTGTACAAGGGCTCCGTCATCAGGATCATTTCTGATATCACCGAGCAACAGGCACTCTTCAGGAAGGAGGCTCTCAGGTTCATCCTTATTTTCGGCATTACCATGATCATTCTCGCATACATGATATATGAGAAGACCAAAGTGATTACGCTTCCCATCAAAAAGCTTGTAGAGAATGTCGACCGCATCACCAACGGCGATCTCCGTGAAAGAGCGGAAGTGACCGGCAATAACGAGATAACCAGGCTGACCGAGAAATTCAACATGATGATCGCCCAGCTCGAGAGTTATACCTATGAGCTGGAGGAAAAGGTCAAGGAAAGAACAAAGAAGATCGAACAGCAGAAAGAAAAGATCGAGGAGCAGAAAAAACATATTACCGACAGCATATTCTATGCGCGGCGAATCCAGAATGCGATCCTTCCTTCATTCCAGCTGATTGACAGGAACCTGAAAGAGTACTTCATCCTTTATATGCCGAAAGACATCGTGAGCGGCGATTTTTACTGGATGAATGAGGCGGACGGCCTGTTTATGATAGCCGCAGTGGATTGCACAGGACACGGCGTACCCGGCGCCTTCATGTCCATTGTCGGATTTAACCAGCTGAATCATGCAGTGAATGTCAGGAAGGCGCGTAAAGCTTCCGAGATCCTTGATACACTGAATGAAGGAGTGATATCGACACTTAATGAGAATAAAAGTGAAGGATCCATCAAGGACGGCATGGACCTGGCTCTCTGCATTTTTGATTTTAAAAACCGCAGGGCTGAATTTGCCGGGGCGAATAATCCCCTTATAATAATAAGGAACAATGAGATAATGAAATACCGTGGCGACCGCTTCCCGATAGGTGCATTCGATGGCGCCAAACCTCAGAAATTCAAAAACAATGAAATAGAGCTGCACACCGGAGATTGCTTCTATTTTTTCTCCGATGGGTATGAGGATCAGTTCGGGGGACCGGAAGGAAAGAAATTCATGGCACGCCGGTTTGAGGAACTGCTGAAGGAGATCAGCCATTTTCCGGTTCCGGAACAGAAAAAAATGCTTACGGGAAGGCTGGCAGAATGGATGGGATCAAATGAGCAGGTTGACGATATACTGGTTATAGGCATAAAGGTATGAGAGACAAAAAATTTAACCCTTTTCCCGGGCTCAGGCCTTTTGCCCCTGAGGAAAGCGATTTGTTTTTTGGACGAAAAGGCGAAAGCGCCGAGGTCCTGGGCAAGCTCCTTAAGAACAGGTTCGTGACTGTTATGGGTGCATCCGGAACAGGAAAATCATCGCTCATTTATTGCGGTGTCCTTCCGGGCGTAAGAAAACTGGAAGACGGGCCTGTGTGGAAGATAATTACATTCAGACCAGGTAATGATCCTTTCGCCAATCTTGCAAAGGCCCTGAACGAATCGGTTGGAAACGGACAGGCATCTGTGTCGCCCGATGACCCTGGTGGCATTACAGGCATGATAGCATCAAGCGGTCTGAAGGAGGGTGAAAAGGCGCTGCTCGTAATTGACCAGTTTGAAGAGCTTTTCAGGTACGGCTCACTCGGGAATAAGGATATCGCCTCATCGGAAAGATTTGTCAATTCTCTCGTAAAATCTGTTTCTGAAAGTACTGTTAATATTTTCACAATAATAACAATGCGCTCCGATTTTATCGGTGAATGCGCTTCCTTCCAGGGTCTTACCCAGCTGATCAATAACAGCAACTATCTTGTTCCGCATATGGGACGCGATAACTACCGTGAAGCTATCGAAGGACCTGTGGCCTTTGCGGGTGCAAAGATCGATCCTGCCCTGGTCAACCTTCTCCTGGATGATATCGGGGAACGTACCGACCAGCTGCCGGTCCTTCAGCACGCAATGATGAGAACCTGGACTTACTGGCAGGAGCTCGATGATCAGGACAGGCCGATAAGCAAAGCCGAGTACGATTCAGTGGGCACGATGAGCAATGCGATGTCAATGCATGCCAACGAAGCTTTCGAGGAGCTCAGCCCGAGGGGAAAGGAGATCTGTGAGAAAATGTTCAAGACAATCACCGATAAAGGCTCTGACAACAAAGGTCTGAGAAGGCCGACAGCTGCACGGACTATCATGTCCATAGCAGGATGCACTGCCTCAGAGCTTTTTGAAGTCGTTGAAAGATTCAGGATACCTTCACGTTCATTTATCACCCCCAGGCAAAATATCAATCTTAACGAAGATTCGATAATTGACGTCTCGCATGAAAGCCTTATGAGGCTATGGGATCGTCTGCGCGAATGGGTGGAGGATGAGGCTTCATCGGTTCAGATGTACACGCGGCTTTCGGAAGCTTCAGCTATGTACCAGCAGGGCAGGACCAGCCTCTGGCGGCCACCCGATCTTCAGCTTGCAATAAACTGGCGCGATCAGCATAAGCCGACCCTCGAGTGGGCTCAGCGTTACGATCCGGCATTCGAGCGTGCAATGGTGTACCTGCGCACCAGCGAAAGAGAATTTGCCGAAGAGGAAGAGAATAAGATCAGGTTGCAGAAAAGACAGCTCCGAAGGGCTAATATAGTGACTGCAATAGTTAGCGCCGCCGCATTTGTTTCAATAGCTTTCATGCTGTTTGCTTTCATGAAGAAGATCGAAGCCGACAGGCAGACAAAGCTTGCTGTGGAAGCGCAAAAGCTTGAAATAATCCAGAGAACACGGGCTGATTCAAACGCAAATGTAGCTCAACAGGAGGGAGACAGAGCCATTAAAGAGGCGGCCAGGGCTACCAATGAAGCCATACGCGCAGACAGTGCCAGGAGGGAGGCTATCAAAGCCCAGCTTGCAGCGCAGGCTAATGCATTGGAAGCAAACAGGCAGCGGCGTAATGCAGTAATGCAGAAAGATACCGCCGACAGGGCAAGGGTTGAAGCCCTTCGTCAGCAGGGAATTGCAGTCGCGCAGAAAGATACTGCCCTCATGCTCAGGATGCTTTCGATCGGCAAGGCTATGTCAATCAAATCCCTGCAGGCGAACGACAGGAAAGACCTGCAGGCGCTTCTTGCATACCAGGCATACATCTTCAATACAAGGTACAATGGACCACAAAACGATGCAGATATCTACGCTGGTCTTTACAACGTTGCACGCCAGGCGGGCAAGTCTGACTGCAGGTCGTTCAAGGGACATAACGGTACTATCAGGAGCATTGCCTATGTTCCGGGAAAAAGGGAATTCTACACCTCGGGCGAGGACGGCAAGGTGCTGAAATGGTCACTTGACAAGGCTGAGCAATCCGTTCAGGTTGTTTATTCCGGGTTCAATGAAAAGACAAAGACGATAGAAGTCATAGATGTGCTGGCCCTCAGTCCTGATGCCCAATGGCTCGCATGCGGCAGCAGGAATTCCTCGATAAGGATGATCCCCCTGAAGCAAAACACAGGAGGATACATTCTTTCGGGTCATAAGGGAAAGATCAAGTCGCTGGTCTTCTCATACGATGGCAAATACATCTACTCAGCTGCGCTTGATGGCAGGGTGCTGAAATGGGACCTTGCTGCACGCACGAGTGTCGATATGACTGACGGGTCTGTAAAGATCACTTCGATCGATGTCTCTTCAAACGGAAAATATATTGCCGGTGTAAGCACCGATGGCAGCGTTATGGTCTGGGATCCGGATAAGAAATCAAACAGTTTCAGCCTCCCGACTCAGGGCAGGGAAATTATGACAGTACGGTTTAATCCTGACAATAATCTGCTTGCCGTAGGTGATAAGAGCGGAACTGTCGAGTTATGGGATGTAAGCAAAAACCGGAAAATATCTGTTGTCAAGGCTCACGACGGGCAGGTAAACGATATAAGGTTCAATCCCGTTCTGAAACAGATGGCTACTGCCGGGAACGACAGCAGGATGAAAATATTTGATCTGACTGATCCTTATGATCTGACCCAGCCTCCGATTACCTTCAGCAACTATGAAGGATATGTAATGACCATGCAGTTCAGCTCAGACGGGCAGCTGATCGTGTCAGGGGCTTACGAAGGCACTGAAAATCTGATCTGTAGTCCTACCAATACTGACTATTTTGCTTCCGAGATGTGCAACCTCCTTACACGAAACATGAGTCCTGATGAATGGAAAACTTATGTGGCGCCTGATATTCCCCCTGAACAGACATGTTCGGCAAAGAATTACAACATAAGCATAAGTGCAATAAAATGACGCCCTGAAATGAAAACCTGCCTGATTTACCGGATTGTGATCACGGTTCTGATCATGATTTCCGGAATTTTCATCAATTTGCATGCCCAGGAAGCGCCTGCGTGCGCTGAAAAGCTCCAGACAGCAAGGATATTATTCGAAAAAGGCCAGGTGCAGCAGGTTCCCGGTCTCATAAGCGAATGTCTGAAATCCGGCTTTAACCGTGAAGAATCGATTGAAGCTTTTAAGCTGATCATACAGTGTTATCTTTTTGACGAGGAGTTCAGCAGGGCTGATTCCGCTATGCTTTCCTTTCTCAAAAAATACCCTGAATATGAGCTAAGCCCCACCGACCATTCCAGCTTTGTCGGACTGTTCAACAATTATGTTTCCAGGGTGGTGATCCAGTTATCGGTTCATCTCGGGTCCAACTTACCTTTTATTATCGTAACTCAATCGAATCTTCTTTTTGGTACTGATACCAAAAAAGAATACAGTTCGCAAACACTTAATTTCTTCGGTGCTATCGAAGCAAAATACAGGCTGAGTAGCAAAATGGAGGCAAATGTTGAAGTGGGATACTCGCAAATCTCATTCACCAGCACCGAATCAGGAATCTTTGCCAAATCGGGTTTAACGGAAAAATACACCCGGCTCGAAATACCTGTTGGTTTAACTTACGATATCAGACAATGGGGCAAATTCACTCCGTATGCAAGGCTGTCAGGCGGACCCGCAATCACTCTCAGCGCAAAAGCAACAGGCGCTTTCGATCCTACCGACATAAATAATCATGGTGACAAGCCCGGGCCCCAGATGGATATATCATCTTCCCGGATTTCCATAGACCTGTTCATACAGGCAGGAGGCGGAATAAAATTCAAGGTGCCTAAAGGTTTTATTTTCGCTGAAGTAAGATCAAATTTCGGCTTCAGGAACCAGCCGGTGTTCAATGGTTATAATTCGCCAAATGATGACCCCGCCTTTTATTACATGCATTCCAATGACATATTCAGGATAAATACACTGAATTTCAACCTGGGATATACAAAGATTTTCTACAAACCTGTCAGGAAGGAGGAGCAACAATGATCAGAAAAATTTTAGTACCGGTATTTCTCCTTCTCCTGATATCGTGCGAAAAGACATTCGATACGGAGATACTGAAGTTCTATGGCGATGCCTATGAGAACATCGGGTATTCTGTTGCAAAAGGACCGGATGGATATCTTATTGCAGGCCAGTATACCAGGATAGAACGCACATATGAAGGAATAAAAGGATCTCTGAAGAAACTGGGCGTTATTGAGACCGATATTGACGGCGGCATGGTCAGGCTTGACACCACATCTTTGATGCAGCCTTCCTGCGGAACCAGGATCATAAGCTCGGATGACGGTTCCTTTGTTGTTGCAGGCAATACGACAGACCCCCAGGGCCAGACTGATATATATGTTGCAAAATTCGCACCCGGCGGAGAAGGCGGTAAAGATGCCTTCTTTAAGATGGATGGCTATCAGACTGCCAATGATATTATAAAGACAGCAGAAGGTTTTCTTATACTAGGAACAACAGATGCAGAGAGAGGTGCCACAGGTGATCTCGGGAACACAAAAGGTAAAAAGGATCTTCTTTTTCTCCGGATCAACAATGATCTGAGTGTAATAAGTTCTGTGCAGACAGGTTTTACCGGGAATGATGAAGGTGCAGCCATTAAGTTGAAGGATAACGGTTTTATTATTGTTGGTACCACCGACAGGTATCGAAATGCAACAGGCAATGATGTTTTTGTACTCTCAACAAATTCAGAATTGGATATCAGCCCCACCAGCTTCAGGTTTATTCAGAAAAGCGGCAACCAGTCGGCAGCTGATTTTGAAGTTTTAAGCGATGGGCTCTTCATAGCAGGTACAAACGAGTCCGATGCAGGCATGCACGGGTATGCATGGCGGATAACAGGAGGCATTCTCGGAAATATCACAAGCGAAAATGAGATCAGTTTCGGAGAGGAACGTACAATTATTAATTCCATTTGCCCGTATAAAACGAATTCCTTCCTGATGGCCGGGCAGTATGGTTCGGCATCATCCGGAAGCATGCTCATATTCGCAACAGACATGCTTGGATTTCCAGTCCAGGGGAAGAGCAAAATTGCGGGAGGAACAGGAAATCAGACTGTGCATGATGTAATTACGGATGGAGAGGATATCATAGTGGCAGGCAGGAACAGCTATGAAAACAACTCCATGATAACCCTGCTCAAGTTCAGGTTCTGAATTACCGAAAATAACCTACCCTCATGAAACGACATGTTATATTCACTATATTATTTTTACTGATTGTTACAGCCCGGATGGCCGGACAAGCTCCGACAATTACGATAGCTGAAAGTGTTCAGAAAGTATGTTTTACGGGAGCCGTACAGACATCTTCCGTTATATACGCTGCAACAACCGGAACTCCCGATTCATATAGCATCGACTGGACAGACATGACTGACCAGGCGAGCACATCTTTTACTTTTTCACCAGGGGGTGGTACAATAAATAATATTGTGATTCCTGCTGATGCAGCTGCGGGGACTCATATCGGGACCCTGACAGTTACCAATGGTGCAGGTTCGGGTACCGCCAATATATCTGTTACTGTAAATGCGTTGCCAATTCCTTCCATAACAGTGACCGAGACATCAGGTACATCTAATGACGGTATTGTATGCATAGGCTCCGGCGTAACACTTACAGGAGGAGGAGGCACAAGCTACAGCTGGGATAACGGAATAACAAATGGTGTAAGTTTTACAGCCACTTCGACAACAACTTATACGGTTACTGTAAGCAATGCAAACGGGTGTACCGCGACGAAACCACAGACCATAACAGTTAATCCTCTTCCCACACCGGCCATAACAATTACAGAAACATCAGGGACAGCAGATGACGGTACGGTTTGTGCCGGATCAGGCGTAACACTTGCCGGGGTAGGTGGAACAAGCTACGGCTGGGATAACGGAATTTCAGATGGAGTAGCTTTTATACCTCCATCGACAACAAACTATACATTGACTGTAACCGATGCAAACGGATGTGTTGCAACAAAACTGCAGACTATAACAGTGTCCGTGCCTGCGCCCACCATAACAGTTGCTGAAACATCAGGAACAGCAAATGATGGAATTGTTTGTGCAGGTTCGGGAGTAACACTTACCGGAGGAGGAGGGACAACTTACAGCTGGGATAACGGAGTATCTGATGGCGTGAGTTTTGTGCCTTCATCAACGACAACTTATACACTAACAGTCACTGATGCAAACGGATGCACGGCAACTCTGGCTCAGACCATAACAGTGAATTCCCTTCCGACACCCACGATAACAGTGACTGAAACCTCAGGAACGGCAAATGACGGCACTGTATGTGCCGGCACAAGTGTTACCCTGGCCGGAGGGGGTGGAACAAGCTACAGTTGGGATAATGGCATTTCAGACGGAGTTAGCTTCCTGGCATCATCGACAACAACCTATACTGTAACAGTCACCGATGCAAACGGATGTACGGCAACAAAACCGCAGACCATAACTGTTAACACATTGCCTGTGCCCACGATTTCGATTACCGAAACATCAGGTACAGCAAATGATGGTATGGTATGTGCCGGCTCTGCTGTAACACTGACCGCCGGAGGCGGAATAAGCTATACGTGGGATCATGGAATAACTAACGGAGCAGGCTTTGTCCCCTCAGCAACAACTACCTACACAGTGACGGTTACAAATGCAAGCGGTTGTTCAGATACCAGATCACAGGTAATCACTGTAAGGGATTTACCAGCAATTTCGACAATTGGAACCCTTTCTCCTGCATGCTATAATGCCGGTGCGCAAACTTCCTCGCTGGCCTATGCTGCCACAACAGGAAGCCCTGTGTCTTACAGCATCAACTGGGGATCCGGTATTACTGATCAGGGGAACACGTCATTTTCTTTCCAGCCGGCAGGTGGCACAATTGATAACATATTATTATCCGCAGGAGTTTCTGCCGGAACATATTCCGGTACAATGACCCTCGCCACTGCAGATGGATGTACCGCAACACAGGCTGTCAGCGAAACTGTGGATCCTTTGCCTTCATTAACAGGCATGGATCTTCAATCTCCCGTATGCGAGGGAAATTCAGCCACCGTGTCACTGACCGGTTTGATTAATGATTCCCAGTCAACTATTGAATATACAATAAATGCAGTTACACACTCAATAGATAATGTTGTGGCCAATGGGAGCGGTGGAGCAAGCTTCGCTTCTTTTCCCCTGGAAGCTGCCGATAACGGGAACGATTTCATAATAACCCGTGTCACCTCAGAAACCGGCGGGGGTTGCACAAAATCATTTTCGAGGAGCCATAACATTACTGTAAATACCTTGCCTGCACCGGTTGTAACCGGCAGTACGACAGCGTGTGCAAATTCCTCCGGTAATACATATTCCACAGCTGTCGCTATGTCAAATTACAGCTGGTCTATAAGCGGTGGTACAATAACCAGTGCGACAAATATACGGAATATCGTTGTGACCTGGGGAGCTGGTCCGACAGGAACACTGACCGTGACTTGCACAAAGAATGGCTGCTCCGGTACAAGCCCTGCACATACTGTTACTATAAACTCGATTCCTGTTTCGTCGGTGACAGGCCCTGCAAGCGCATGCCTGAACGTACCCGGAAGCATTTATTCAATCGCATCGGGAATGGTATCTTATGCATGGAGCGTAAATCCTGCTGATGGAATAATTAACGGTTCGACTGACGGAAGCTCAGCTTCAGTTACATGGATTGCATCAGGATCAAAAACGATTACAGTGAATTACATCACACCGACGGGTTGCAATGGAAGCTCAAGCAAAACTGTACAGGTTAACGCTTTGCCCGTTAT
>DATGWQ010000337.1:0-8896 GCA_035299385.1 Bacteroidales bacterium
TATACAGAGAATTTGCGGGGCAAGGGTGATCAGATCGCCTGAATTATAATTAAAAAAAGCATTATCTTTAAATAGATATTTCTGTCACAGGCAGTTTAATTCATTCAAAGGATTTTGCCGGCAAAAAAGTCAGAAACGATACAAGCGGGCGTTAAGAAGAGTTCTTCACGTTTTCCTGTTGTGGGCATCGGTGCATCGGCCGGTGGGCTTGAGGCTCTTGAGCTCTTTTTCAAAAACACGCCTGAAAATACCGGTATGGCATTCGTCGTGATACAGCATCTCGATCCGGACCATAAAGGGATATTACCTGAACTTCTGCAAAGAGCCACCGGCATGAAGGTGGAAAAAATTTCTGAACGCATGAAGGCCAGGCCTGATCATGTTTATGTGATCCCCCCGAATAGAAGTCTTACCATTGAAAGCGGCAGTTTCCGGCTTTATCCGCCTGCTGAAGCGAGAGGGCTCCGGCTTCCTATTGATATTTTCTTGCGGTCTCTGGCCAACGACCTCGAGGAACGCAGTATCGGCGTTATACTTTCAGGCATGGGTTCGGATGGCAGCTCCGGTCTGAAAGCCATTAAGGAGAAAGGAGGACTAGTGGTTGTTCAGGATCCCCGGTCAGCCAAGTTCGATGCCATGCCAAAAAATGCAATGGCTTCTGTTATTTCGGACATCGTCGCTTCACCCGAAGAATTACCTTACAGGATAATTGTATATCTCAAAATTTCTCCCCCGATAAAAATCGATACAATACGGGATACGAGCATAAGGAATAATATTGAAAAGATAATATACCTGATACGCCAGCATACCGGGCACGATTTTTCATCTTACAAAAAAAGCGGAATTTACAGGAGGATAGAGCGTCGTAAAGGTGTTCACCAGATCAGCAAGATCCAGGATTATGTAAAATTTCTGCATGAAAATTCCAAGGAGGTAGACATTTTATTTAATGAGCTGATGGTCGGGGTTACCAATTTCTTCAGGGATCATGCCGTATGGGACAAGCTCAGGGACGAAGTTTTGCCTGAAATGCTGGCTTCATTTCACGATGGAGCTTCTTTACGCGCATGGATCCCGGGCTGTTCAACAGGCGAGGAGGCGTACTCACTGGCCATCGTTTTCAAGGAAGCGCAGGAAAAGCTCAAAAAGCCCAAAAATCTTAGCCTGCAGATATTTGCAACCGATATCGATCATTATGCAATTGAAAAAGCCCGCAGGGGCGTCTACCAGCGGAATATTACAGCCGATGTATCACCCGAAAGGATCAATAAGTTCTTCAATCTGGACGCGGAAGGTTTCAGAGTAAACGCTTCACTGCGAGAAATGATAGTCTTCGCAGAACAGAGCGTTGTAAAGGATCCTCCATTCACCAGACTTGATATGCTCTCTTGCAGGAATCTTTTTATTTACCTTGAGGCAGAGAAACAGAAAAAGCTGATCTCGCTTTTCTATTACAGCCTTAAACCCGGTGGCGTGTTAGTGCTTGGCAGCGCTGAAACACTGGTAAATAACCGCGAGGGTTTCAAGGAGGTTGATTCACGGCTGAAGATTTACAGGAGATCTGAAATGTCGTATGCAATTCACGCTGAGTTTATCGATTTCTCGAACGCAACTCATTCAGCAAAAAGTTTTGAAAAAGCTATAAAAATGCCACCAAAAGAACCGGAAAACATCCAGGACCTGGCCGACCAGCATGTAATTCAGAATTTTTCCCCTCCTACTGTCCTGGTCAATGAAAAAGGTGATATAGTATATATTACCGGCAGGACCGGCAAATACCTAGAACCGACTGCAGGCAAAGCCAACTGGAATATATATTCCATGGCCCGTCCCGGACTGCGCCATGAGCTGCCGGGAGCATTCCGGCTTGCCCTTCAGAGTTATGAACCTGTTATCCTGCCTGCCATAAAAGTCGGTACCAACGGCGGGGAACAATACGTTGAGGTCACTATTCAGCGTGTAAAAAACCCCGCTGCAATCAGGAACATGATCATTGTTGTTTTCAGGGATATTCCTTCGCCTTCAGACGTGCAAAAGACCGTAAAACCCGGGAAAAAAAGCCATAAGTACAATGATCTTGAAAAGGAGCTTGAAAAAAGTTATGAAGATCTCCAGAGCACCCGGGAGGAGATGCAGGCATCGCAGGAAGAGCTCAAATCAATAAACGAGGAGCTGCAGTCCACCAATGAAGAATTGCAGTCAACCAATGAGGAGCTTACCACTTCAAAGGAAGAGATGCAGAGCATGAATGAAGAGCTTCAAACCCTTAATACAGAGCTGCAGAGTAAGGTTAATGACCTTGTGATGGCAAACAGCGACATGAAAAACCTTCTTAATAACACTGAAATAGCAACACTTTTCCTTGATAAAGAATTAAGTATAAGAAGGTTCACTGATCCTGTCAGAAAAATATTCAAGCTCAGGACAGCTGACCTCGGCAGACCCTTTACCGACCTGGTGACGAATCTGCAGTATCCCGATCTTGAAAGCCATGCAAGACAGGTACTGAGGACTCTTGTCACTATTGAGAATTCAGTGACTACAAAGAATGGCCTGTGGTTCAATGTACGGATAATGCCTTACAGGACCGAGGATGACCGGATAGACGGCCTTGTATTGACATTTACCGACATAACTGTCTCGACAAAACTTGAAATTGATCTTCAGAAAGCCAATGAAGAGATAGACAAGCTTAAAAAATGATTTTAAACGAAAGCTGAATCAGTGAAAAAGCCTGAAAGAAAGAAGGTAAAAAAGCCCGGATCTGATTACAGGTATCAGGCTGAGAAAATTCTTGAACATAATCCACCTGATCCGGAAATCAGCCAGTCGGATTCTTTTTCAATGATCCATGAGCTTCAGGTTCACCAGGTTGAGCTCGAGATGATGAATGACGAGCTGATCAGGTCGAGAGGAGCCTCCAATACCGCCCTCGAGAAACTCAGGCTTATCATCGAGACCGCAAATATCGGTATCTGGGAAATCGATATAAAGACGGACGTTCTGACACTTGACAGAGGCAGTGAGATAATATTCGGACTTAAGCCCGACAAAAAAAATTATCCTGAGAAGCTTGATGACCTGGTCTGCGATGAGGACCTGCCACATTTTAAATCCGGGTTGAAATCCTGCCTGATCAACGATATGCCTTTTGAAACAGTTTTCAGATCAAGGAATAACGGTTTGGGATCAAAGTTCATCAGGGCCAAAGTCCTTACGAAAAAGACCGCTGAAGGCAATATTGAAGGCTTCACCGGAGTGTTTTTTGATATTACAGGTCTCACGGAAAGCTCCAAATCCCTTATTGCCAGGTTGAATGACGACCTCCTCCGTTCAAACCGGGAGCTGCAGACTTTCGCATACGTTGCTTCCCACGATCTCCAGGAGCCCCTGAGAATGGTTGCCAGCTTTACACAGCTTCTGGCAATACAGTACGGCGAAAAGCTCGATGAAAGAGCGCAGGAGTATATCAGGTTCGCTGTCGACGGGGCAAAAAGAATGTACGAACTTCTTAACGGCCTGCTCGATTATTCGAGGATCAATACCCGGGTGCAGGATTTTACATGGGTTGACATGAATGAAGCCCTCCTGGACGCAACTAATAATCTCGACTTGTTGATCCGTGAAAAGGAAGTTGTGGTAAAATCGGACAGGCTTCCGAAAATATTTGCCGACGGGAACCAGATGGCCCGTCTTTTCCAGAACCTCATCAGCAACGCCATCAAATTCTCTGAAAGCAAGCCATATATATATGTCACCTCAAAGACAGAAAAGAGAAGGATAGTTTTCATGATCAGGGACAATGGCATCGGAATTGAACCTCAATATTTTGAAAGAATATTCCAGATATTCCAGCGACTTGGTCCGAGAGGAAAGTATGAAGGAACAGGCATAGGGCTTGCCATATGTAAAAATATCGTTGAGCGGCATGAAGGAAAGATATGGGTTGAATCCGAACCCGGCAAAGGATCGACTTTTTTCTTTTCAATCCCGGATATAAAGGTAAATGTGAAGCACTGAAACAATCCTTCCCCGGGCTTATTAATCGTTAAAAACTTTCACATAATGAATAATTGGGCAAAAGATCTCAGTCCCCTGCTCGAGAAATACGGCAAACGCAGGCATCCGCTGGATTATGAAAACAGGTACCAGCTGATAATGATGATCATCCTGTCGGCTCAAACCACCGACAGCCTGGTTAATAAGATTGCGCCGGAATTATTCAAAGCATTTCCTTCAATGGCTGAGATGAAGCTCCACCAGCCTGAAGATTTATACCCGTATATCAGCAAGATCATAGGCTTCAGGAAAAAGTCTGAGTGGATGATTGCCATTGCAAAAACCGTCGGAGACGACAAAAACATTCCTCGTACGATCAGTGAGATCACAAAGCTTCCCGGCATGGGAAGGAAATCGGCAAATGTGCTGATAAGGGAATCAGGCGACCCGGCAGAGGGTGTTATCGTCGACCTTCATGTGGTAAGGGTTGCTCCGCGAATCGGTGTTGCCGAAAGTGAAAAGCCCGACAAAATAGAAAAAGAGCTGATGGAAGCCTTTCCGAATGATAAATGGAACGAGATCGGGATGGCATTATCATTCCATGGGCGTGAGACCTGCCGGCCAAAGCCGGAATGTGAGAGATGCGAGGTGAGGGATGTGTGTAATTATTACAAGACGGTGGTTCTGCCCGCCGCCGCACGAACTCACCCCTAAATCCCCTCTCTAAGCCTTAGAGAGGGGACTTAGGATCCCGGCTTGTCTGAGTATTCTATTCCATAGGCATCCCCCTCTTTGCGGAGCAGAGAGGGGGAAACGAGGGGGTGAGTTCGTGAAGAACTTATTTTTCAATATTGAATCTGAGTGTTATATAAAAATTCCTCCCTGCTTCAGGATACCCTTCCTGAAGGGCGTAATTTGTATCCATGATGTTGTTCACCCCTGCTTCACCCTGCAAATAATTCAAAAATTCATATGAAATCCGCACATTCCCGAGCGCATAACCCGGTACTCTCCTGCTTCCATCCGTCGAGCTGATGCGCCTGGAATTGTATTCTCCCGAAAGTATGACCTTCAGCTTTGTCCCAATATTCACTTCAGCGGATGCAAACACCCTGTGTTCAGGCACGTCGGTGAAAAGTATGCCGGGATTGCTCAGGTTCTTTCTTTTTATAAATGAATATGCTGCATAAAGATCCAGGAAGCTGAAAGGTGAGTAATCAGCAGAAATATCTGCCCCGCTGAAAACCGATTCACCTGTGTTCTGCATCTGCGTAAGATCATATTCAGAGTAGTTGACGAGCTGGATCGTATTGAAGAGATTGCTGTAAAATATCTCCGGCTGCACTGACAGCTTCGGCCTGCTGTACTTATATGACAAGCCAAGGTTTATTGCATCTTCGGGTTTCAGATCAGGATTCGGGATCCCTGTCCCGAGTCGGTAAGAGTACCGGTCTTTCATCGTGGCAAACCTGCTCTTGTAAGCTATGAAAGCATTCAGCCATGAGCTTTTGGATAATCCTAAATAAGCCGCAAGCTGTGCATTGAGCGATTTGCTGTTATTGTCCGGGAAATCACTCACCAGCCTGTTGCCGGCGTCATAATCCTCAGCACGCAGATCCTGCCTGAAATTATATGTGACCGAAGGGATGATCTTAAGCTTCGATGTTATCCTGTAAATATCTTCGATGCCTGCGGACCAGGTGTTGTCCGCAAAATGCCTTACAGGTTCGATGTTATAATGTTCTGAGTGATTGTCATTTTTGAAGTGTGCCGAGAACAATAATTGATTATTCCTGAAAACGTCACTCGAAAATTCCAGGTTTCCGCCAACTGTGTAATCATCATAAAAGCTGTTGAAAGAGTAGTTCCTGCTCTGCGTTGTGTGTCCCCCGTCGTCAAAGCTTCGGAGCTCGTTCCTGAAGCTGTCGAAGTAGGCCCTCAGTTTAAGCCTGTATTTATCTCCAAAGCCGGTCTGCGATATGTAATAAATGCTCTGCTTGTCCCAGTAAGGCCATTCCCAGTATCTCGACCTGACGTTCGGATCATTGCCCAGGTACACCGGACTTTCCTTGCTGCTGTGAGAATAGATGTAGTTTATGCTGTACTCGCTTTTGCTTCCCGGAACATAACCCAGCTTGATGCTGAATTTGGCGTCGCGGGTGCCCGAGTTATCCAGACGGTGATCGGGTTCGTACGTGCTGGTCTGAAACGACATTGATAAAGGAACATACTCTTTCCCGAGGTATGACAGACCTGCCTGGATATAGAATTTGCCACGGCGGCTTCCAAGATTGATGCCGGAGTTCAGTCCTTTGCCGCTCATGATGCCGGTGAAAGCTCTGATCTCCATCCCGTGTGACGGTCTTTTGCTGACCAGGTTTATCGCGCCTCCGAGCGTGTTTGCCCCGTAGCCGGCCGGGGCAAATCCTTTCGAGACATCGATCCGCGATATATCGGAAACTGTAAATCTTCCAAGGTCCACATAGCCATCGTAGGGCACATAAACAGGTATGCCATCGATAAATACAGGGACACTGCGGATGTCGAATCCCCTTACATAGACCGTGCTTTCATTCCGCGAAGCAAATGTTCCCAGGACAATCGAAGGGAGTATTTTCAATGAACTTGCAGTGTTGGTGGAATTGTATTTTTCCATTTCCTCAGCTGTCACAGTCGATCGGTCGCCGCTTTCGCTGATGACAACCTCTCCAAGGGTGTAAATTCCGGAGATTACTGCTGTGGTGTCCTGCTGGGAAAAGCAATAAGGGATGGTGAAAATATAAATAAGGAAAAAGGTTATCCTTTTCATCTTCTCATTTCTGGGATCTGGCCCTCCCCTTATTTTTTAAGGGGAGGGTTGGGTAGGGTTAATTTGACAACACTATATTATACCTAATATAGTAAATTTTCCCGAGATAAGCAAAAAAATCACTCTGCAACGACGAGAATCTGTGGTGCTGCCTGCTTGACCCTGGTCAGTAGCCAGTCGGATTGCCTTTTTGTATCGCTGCTGAGCCTGAGAATGAGCGTTTCAAGCTCCGTGTCCCTCAGCGCCCTTGCTGCCTGCAGAAGAACCTTGTAGCTGATCTCTATTTCTTTGGTTATCAGCCATAGGTCATGCAGGTCACGCAGCAACGCTATCGGCCCTTTCCGCGGTTCTTTGAAAAGCGTCTGGCTAAGCCTTTCCGGCTCTTTTGTTTTCCCGGCATGCTTTTCATATTTCATTCTTAATGGCTCAAGCAATTTTACATGATTCTGTGACCAGGATGAAAGATTGAGGCACATCGAATGTATATCAGGTTCGTCCATATGATGATCGGCGACTTTCGAAAAAGCTTCTGCCATCTGGTATTCACTGTTCAGAACAAGCTGAAGATAATCCTGTACATGCATGGTTTAATTATTTGGTGACGTCTGAAAAAACATCCTTTAATCCTGTAAAAACTCCTTTTAAGCCTTTATCTGCTTTTTTTATTCTCACTGCTGTGTATTTGAAATGAGGTTGTTTGCTTACAGGGTCCCATTCAAAGATTGTGAGCTCGTTTGCTGCCCGGAGCCTTCCCGGTTTGTCCCAATAGCCATAGTGGAACGGCACAAAAATCAGTCCTTTTACGATGTTTCCAATCACAGCGGGAGCGAAGATCTCTCCACGCCTCGATTCGACATGCACCATATCGCCTTCCATTATGCCGGATGAAGCTGCATCCTCCTGTGACATCTGTACATAAGCATCGGGTGCAGCGGCTGTCAGCTCGGGTGAACGGCCTGTCTTTGTCCTTGTGTGGAAATGATATACGATCCTGCCTGTTGTCATCCATAAAGGGTATTCCTTATCCGGCTGCTCATGAGGCGGCTGGTATTCTGCAGCTCTTATTATGGCCTTTCCTTTCGGATCTGAAGCTTTGTATTCTTCAGGTGTGATCTCCCCACCGGTTATCATGTCGTGCCCATAGGTCTCGCAATAGTCAGCAGAGGTATTGAAGATACCATCAGTGTATATATGTTCGGTACCATCGGGATGTTCTTCATTGCACGGCCATTGTATACCGTTGCCGCGACTTAGCTTTTCATATGTTATCCCGCTGTAATCACACGGCCGCCCTTTCGAGCAGGCTTTCCATGCTTCGAAGGCTTCTTCCGGCGTTTTCCATTTTATCAAAGGATTCCCATCCTTATCCCTGAACTCCATACGGCGGCAATATTCCAGGAAAATGTCGAAATCGGATCTGGCTTCTCCCGGGGGATCGACAGCCTTGTTCGAGATGTGAACCGTCCTGTCCACATTTGTGAAGCAGCCTGTCTTCTCGCCCCATAATGCTGCCGGGAGGACTACATCTGCATATTTGGTTGTCTCCGTCATGAAGGCATCCTGGGCAACAACGAACAGGTCTTTCTTCTTCAGGATGGTCCTGATCTTTGAAAGGAACGGCATTGAGACTGCAGGATTGGTGGCACTTATCCATAGCATTTTGATCAAGCCTTTTTCGGCATAATGAAAGATCTGCGCGGCATGAGTGGGAGGCGCCCAGTGAGGGATAATAGCCGGTTCAACATTCCATATTTCAGCAAGCTCCCTGATGTGCTCCATGTTCTCCCAGTTCCTGAACCCGGGCAGGTCGCCATCTGCGCCGGTCTCCCTGGTGTTCTGTGAAGTGGGCTGCCCGTTCATCTGGTATATGCCGCTGCCTTTCTTCCCGATGAGGCCACGGATGATGTGCAGGTTATTTATCTGTACTGCTGCTGCGGTTGCCTGCATCGACTGGTAAACACCCTGGAGCGCCGTTGAAACAAGCGATTTCGCAGTGCCCAGTATTTCCGCAGCGGCTCTCAGCTTCGACATCGGTATTCCCGTCATTTCCTGGACTTTTTCAGGAGTATAAAGTGAAACCGTTTT
>DATGWQ010000338.1:0-19655 GCA_035299385.1 Bacteroidales bacterium
TTACTTTCTTACTCATTCAATAGCAGGATTATTCCTTCAATATTGATCGGGTTGGTTGTGGTGCTGCAGGGCTTTCTCACATGGTCGCTCAGCGGGAGAAAATAAAAAGCCGCTTAATCAGCGCGCCCTTGTGATTCGTTAACCTTTTTGCGGGCATTAAGTCAATGCTGGAACATTGACAGATCAACAGGTTTGAACAACAGCTGAGAGAACATGTACAGGTCATTCTTCCAGACATTGAAGTCATGCACACCTGGCTCGATGTAATAAATATGAGGAATGTCGTGAGCAGCCAGGTAATCGTGGGTACGCTGACTGAAAGAGAGAAGTCCATCTTTGTCTCCACAGGAGATCCAGAGCAGCTTTATCATCTTTCGGGCTAGTTCAGGATCCGGAACAAGCTGTTCAGGAGGTTTTGTGTTTGGAGCCGAGGAAAAGCCTCCGATCCAGGCAAAGGTATCCAGATTACTGAGGCCGAAATTCAATGCTTGTCCTCCACCCATTGACAATCCTGCAATTGCTCGATGTTCACGATCCTTGATTACAGGAAATTTACTCTCAACAAACGGAATGAGATCGCCAAGGAGGTCTTTCTCAAAATCAGCAAAAGCCTGTACCTTGTCCTCAGACATAATATTTCCTGCGGCACGATCATTCTTCATTGCTCTGCCGTTTGGCATAATAACTATCATTGGTTCAATCTTGCCATCCGTATACAGGTTGTCAAGAATAGCCTGAGGCTGTCCCTTCAACCATTCTGTCTCATCGCCTCCTATGCCGTGAAGAAGGTACAGAACAGGGTAATTCCTGCTTTCGGTATAACCAGGAGGTGTATAAATCAAAGCTTTTCTGACTGCACCTACCGACTTTGATTCATACCTGAATGTATCGATAGTTCCATGTGCAATTCCATTTCTTGGTAAATCGTATCCCTCCGGAGCATGCATCTGCTGCTCTTGAGAGTAAATACACAATGGCACAAATGCCATTGAAAATAAGAGAGGGAGTTTTTTCATGACGTAATGTTTTGTTGTCATGTAATTTACGAAACTTTCTGCAATAATTTCCCTTTAACACGGCAACAAAGCTGTATTATGCATGCAAATGAAAAACCACTTACATCTGCCAAGGCGTATAAGTGGTTGTTATTCTTGTGATCCCGACAGGATTCAAACCTGTAACCTTCTGATCCGTAGTCAGATGCTCTATTCAGTTAAGCTACGGGACCATTTTCATGGCGCAAATATAACAAATTTTTCTCTTAACAATCCCTTAGTGCTCCTTTGTGATTGACCTTTGTACCCTTTGTGGTTAATTTTTTCAATAATTTTTAAATATTGCCTATTTTTAACTCGTATAAACCTTAAATACCAAGGGAAATGAAAAAGGCAGCAGGAATAACCGCAAAAATATTACTGGGACTCGTAATACTAATACTTGTCCTGCTTTTCACAATACCCGTGATCTTCAAGAACAAGATCCGCACAACGGTCGAGCAGGTCATAAATGAATCGGTGAACGCCACTGTTAAATTTGAGGATTATGACCTGAGCTTCTTCAGGAACTTCCCGAACCTTGCTTTTTCAATGAAGAACCTGTCTGTTGTCGGAGTTGATGAGTTTGCAGGAGATACGCTTGCCGGCTTCGGCTCATTCAACTTTGTGTTTAATATCGCAAGCATCTTCAGTAAGTCAGGCTATGAAGTCAAATCCGTCATTATGGACAGGGCAGTTGTGAATGCTATTGTGCTTAAAAACGGCAAGTCAAACTGGGATATAATGAAAGACACTGCCACGACTGAAACACCGGAAGAAGAGAGCGGCCCTTCTACCATGAAGGTTCAGCTGAAGCAGGTGGCCCTGCGGAACAGCAATATTTCATACCTCGACTATGAATCGGATATGAAGGCATATCTCAGGGATCTTAATTTCTGGCTGACCGGCGACATGACTGCAAGCCAGACTGACCTGCAGATGACCATCAAGGTCGCGGATTTCACCTTCGTAATGGAAGGTATGAAATATATAAGCAAGGCTGTGCTCGATTCAAAAATGGATCTTCTGGCAGACCTGGACAATATGAAATTCACCTTTGGAAACAATTACCTTGCCATTAACGACCTCAGGCTCAATTTCTCAGGTGAAGTTGCAATGCCCGGAGATGATATATCGACCGATCTCAAATTCAGCACTCCTCAAACCTCATTCAAAACACTGCTTTCACTGGTTCCCGCATTTTACATGAACGATTACCAGGGTCTTAATGCAACGGGCGAATTCGTTCTGAATGGCAGCGCAAAAGGAGTATACAGTGAAGCTGACAGCACCATGCCCGACGTTTCCCTCAATATGACGGTAACAAACGGTCTGATAAGTTATCCTGACCTTCCGGAACAGATAAAGAACATTAATATTAAAGCCTCTGTGTTTGCAGACGGAGAGAACCTGGATAAAACTACAGTTGACATACCGCAGTTCCACTTTGAACTTGCCGGAAGCCCGTTCGATATGACCTTCTCTCTCAGGACCCCGATGAGTGATCCGGATTTCAATGGTTCCATGATAGGGAAAGTCGACCTTGCCGCACTTTCAAAAGCTGTTCCTATGGACAGCTTAAGCCTATCCGGTATTATAGACATGTCAGTAAAGATGGCCGGGCGGATGTCAATGATAGAGAAAGGGCAGTATGAAAGCTTCCAGGCAACTGGCAACATGACAATAAAGGATATGCTTGTTGCAATGACAGGATACCCCGATGTGAGAATCAACAGCGCCGCTTTCGCGTTTACGCCTGCCTTTACCTCGATGACAAATACGAATCTGAACGTTGGCAAAAAGAGCGATTTCCTGCTTGCCGGAAGACTTGAAAACTACATTCCATACGTATTCAGCGACGGAACGATCAAAGGCAACCTGTCTTTGAGGTCAAAGCTTATTGATGCCTCCGAGATAATGGCCGGAATGGCAAGTGATACAATGGCTGTGGAAGACACAACATCACTTTCTGTCATCCAGGTACCACGGAATATAGATTTCACATTCGATGCTCTGATCGACAATTTCAGGTACGACAGCATCAAGGCTCAGAATGTCAAGGCAAAGCTTCTTGTCAGGGATGGAGTACTCAGCATAAGGGATGGTGGAATGAATATCCTGAACGGTTCTGTTGGCATGAATGCAGATTATGATACACGCGATACTCTCAAGCCGGTGATGAAGGCTGATTTCGAGATGAAGAATATCGGCGTGAAGGATGCGTTCAATACATTCAACACTGTGCAGAAACTTGCACCTGCAGCGAAAGGCATCGACGGAAAGATAAATGCTAAGCTCAGCTATACCAGCCTGCTCGGAAGTGATATGATGCCTGTAATAAAAACAATCAACGGGGCAGGCAAGCTCCAGTCAGATCAGCTGACACTCCTCCAGTCGACAACATTCGACAAGATGAAAAGCGTGCTTAAGCTCGGCGACAAATACAGCAATACATTCAAAAATATAAATGTAAGTTTCAAAATTGCAGACGGACGTATTTATGTTTCTCCGTTCGATGTTAAAACGGGAAATCTGAAAATGAACATAAGCGGTGACCAGGGTCTTGATCAGACGATAAATTATATTGTAAAGACTGAGATACCGCGCGCAGACCTTGGCAGTTCAGTCAACTCGCTTATCAACAACCTGACCTCGCAGGCAGCTTCATACGGGGTTGCATTCAAACCTTCAGATGTAATTAAGGTGAATGTTAAAATATCAGGAACATTCACGAAACCTGAAGTTGCTCCATTCTTCGGCAGCGGATCCGAGGGCGGAACAGCAGCGGGAGGAGTGAAGGAAACAGTGAAAGAAACCGTAAAGCAGACTGTAGATAATGCTGTCGATGAAGGCAAGGCAAAGGCCAGGGCAGAAGCCGAAGCACAGGGTGACAAGCTGATCCAGGAAGCCGAGGCGAGAGCCCAGCAGGTACGGGATGAAGCTGCAAAGACAGCCGAAAAGATAAGGACGGAAGCGGCAGCACAGGCTCAGAAAATTATCGATGGCGCTGCATCAAAAGGCGCTCTGGCCAAAGTGGCCGCCCAGAAATCAGCAGACCAGATAACCAAGACTGCCGAAACGAAAGCCACACAGCTGACTCAGGAGGCAGACAGCCAGGCAACGAAGCTGGTGGATGAAGCTAAAGCGAAGAAGCAGGCGCTGATTGACAGGATTTGAGTCAATGTTCTGATCTGCGTTCGACATTCGATAGATAAATATAGAACTTACCGATTACCGATTACCGATTACTGATTACCGATTACTGATTACAAAAAAAAGCTGTCAATGATTGACAGCTTTTTTTATTTCATAAAGAAAACTCAGAATTTTTTCTCGCGAATTCTTGCTTTCTTTCCGGTAAGATCACGGAGGTAGAAGATCCTTGCCCTGCGGACCTTACCGTGTTTGTTGACCTCTATCTTATCTATGAAGGGCGATGCGATCGGAAAAATCCTCTCAACGCCGATGTTACCCGACATCTTTCTTACAGTAAAAGTTTCAGTATGCTTGCTTCCGGTCCTCTGGATTACTACACCACGGAACTGCTGAATTCTTTCCTTGTTACCTTCCTTTATTTTATAATGGACAGTAACGGTGTCGCCGGCAGTGAATTTGGGAAAGTCGTTTTTGACCGCAAATTCTTTCTCAATCACATTCATTAAATTGGTCATCACGCAAAGTTTTTGTTTTGTTTCTGAAAATCCGGCTGCAAATGTAGGAAATTTTTTGTTTTAACTCCGCATATCCGGAATATTTTTTAAAAGTCTGCTAGTCTTCTTGTCTTCTGGTCTGCTAGTCAGTTGTGGACCAGAAAGACCAGAAGACCAGAAGACCAGAAGACAAGAAGACAAGAAGACCAGAAGACTCACTTCTCCCTGTATTTCTCCCCGGTTTCCTTCACAATAATCCTGTTCCATTCGTCTCCGTAACCGGGTTGTGACAGCTTGGGATTCACATACTTGTACCCTTTTGGCACAGGCTGTTTTTCCTTTACGTTGCCATCCACATATTTTACAAAGAGGAATTTATAAAGGTCTTTCCATGCTTTGACAGTGCCGTTACCGGATTTAACTGAATAATCGGTCAGAAATTTTATTGCATTGGCCGGATTTTCCTTGTACATGTCAGCAGCCTTTTTGTCAATTTCAAGAGTTTCAGAGAAGTACTTGTTTTCAAGCTCTGATTGCCTGCTTTGAAGATCGCCTATGAGAAGCCGTGTGCGTGAGTAGGCAAAATTGGTCACCTGGTTGAAAACCCAGAATGCCGAATTGTCACTGAACGTCATCATGTCCCCGTTACCAACAGCGAAAGTTTCAGGCACTTTAGTGATGCCGCAGTACATCGGTGAGTAAACCGTATAATAGGTATCATCGACGCCGAACCAGTTTATCCCGCCCACAGGGTCTGGCAGCCATGACCTGCTCTGCGCAACAAAAGAGAACCCCGTCTGCTGGGTTGATATTGCTCTTTCATGGAGATACTTTACACCATCGACCTCCCATTCCATCGGCCTCCATCTCACAGTGCTCCCGTAGGGGCCTGCGCCAACATCCTTTGTCATGTCCATTGGGGTGCCCTGGTAATAGTTTCGCATCATGTGCATCACATCTTTCGGTTCGAGCTTATTATCGGGCTTGATCCAGAGCGGCATCCTGTTCTTCAGGTTTTCGCCCATGGCATAATCGAGGTATTTACCCATATCGCCGTTCACCATGTTGAATCCCGACCAGACCCTGGCTTCGCAAAACCTCGCTGCACTGAAATCGAGCGGTGCATACGTATCGCTGAAGCTGAAATCCTTGTCATCGCCGCTGAACCAGCCATGGTTCCTTGCAACGTCGATGACGTCCCAGGCATATACCGTTTCTACTTCAGGATTATTGATTTTGTCGAGCTGCTTTGAAGTGATCGATTTTACGCCGTCAGCAAGCTGGAAGGTCGTTATTCGCGGGTGATTGGCATGACCTGATATGTAACCGTCAGGGATACGCCTTGCCACCCATACGGCCCCTTTGTTGCCAACACCTTTGCCGATCAGCTCAAGTATCCAGGCTTCATTTTTATCTCCGATTGAAAATGATTCTCCTTCACTTGCATAACCGTAATTGCTTACAAGCTGGGAGAAGACTGCAATTGCTTCCCTGGCAGTTTTTGCTCTTTGGAGGGTCATATAAATAAGGGAGCCATAATCCACTATTGCCGTCGAGTCTGCGAGGCCCTCTCTTCCTCCAAATGTTGTTTCACCGATTGAGAGCTGGTGCTCATTCATATTTCCTACAACAGAATAGGTATGGCTTTTCTGGGGAATCCTGCCAAGGAATTTTCCGGTATCCCATTCATAAACGTCCACCATTGTTCCTTTGGGCCAGTCTTTTGCCGGCCAGAAATAAAGCTCACCATAAAGAACATGCGAGTCGGCCGAGTATGTGATCATCACCGATCCGTCTTTGCTGGCGCCTTTTGTAATGAGAAAATTGGTGCAGGCAGTCGTTATCCGGGAAGGCATCAATACCGCCAAAAGGGTAACAAGTGCCAGTGCTGTTATTTTTTTCATATAAGCAATATTTATTTAACAGAACGCCAAAGATATCAGCTTTCAGCTAAACTGCAAAAAGCCACTAACTGCTGTTTGTCAAAATAATTGGAAGTCAGGATGAAGCGAGTATCTTTCGAATAGTCGCGATTTTTTCAGGATCCGCCATTTTTCTTGAATACTCCTGTATGGATGAGTTACCGCCCATGGATATGCTGTTCTTCCGGTACTGCATCATGCCCTGTACCTCTTTCCTCGCGCTCAAATGAAATTCTGAAGCCCCCGTCTTTTCCGCAATACTCTTAATATTGGAATCATTGATTCCGCTTCCGGGCATAATTATAATTTTTTGTGAAGCTGCCTTTACCAGCTTGTGTATCAGGTCGATCCCCTCGGCAGCAGTGTTTTTCTGGCCGGATGTAAGTACACGGTTAGCGCCGCAGCTGATAATGTCGTGCAATCCTTTTTCCGGTTCCCTGCAAAGGTCAAATGCCCTGTGAAATGTTACAGACATGGGCCACGACATATCTGCAAGCCTCGCTGTCCGGTCATAATCGACTGTCCCGTCTGTCTTCAGGATCCCGAAGACAACACCATCTATCCCTGATTGCCTGCAGAAGACAATTTCCCTTCTCATTATTTCATATTCCTGTTCACTGTATAGGAAGTCACCGCTGCGCGGCCTGATGAGGACATGTACCGGAATCCGGAGCTCTTCCCTGGCAGAGAGGATAGTGCCATAGGAAGGAGTAACACCACCTTCAATAAGGGAAGAACACAGTTCAATCCGGTCAGCTCCGGCTTCCTGTGCAATGAGCGCTGATTCAACTGAATCTGAGCATATTTCAAGTCTGAAATTCATGGATTTACAGTGAGTTTAACCGTTCTTGATCCTATTAAAAGTAAAAAAAATTTCGTATAATTGCATACTTAAAAAAATCTTAGACATATGAAGCCGACTCTTTTAGTCCTCGCAGCAGGAATGGGATCACGTTATGGCGGAAACAAGCAGCTTGACGAAGTAGGCCCATCAGGTGAAACAATAATCGATTATTCAATCTATGATGCAATCCGTGCCGGGTTCGGCAAGATAGTTTTCGTTATACGCAGGGATATAGAAGAGCAGGTAAAGGAAAGATTTGTAAAGAAGCTGAAAGGGAAAATTGAAGTTGACTATGTTTTCCAGGAGATTACAAATGTTCCGCAGGGATCGAAGGTTACTCCTGACAGGGTGAAGCCATGGGGAACCAGCCATGCAGTGATGGTGGCCGATAAGAAGATAAAGGAACCTTTCGGTGTAATAAATGCCGATGATTATTATGGTTTTGATTCATACAGGATACTTCATGATTTCCTTGTAAATAATAACGATCCGAACTGTTATTGCATTGTGGGATATAAAATGGGAAACACTCTTTCAGATCATGGCACCGTGAACCGTGGAGTCTGTAATGTTGATAAGGACGGCTTGCTGAAAAACATTGTAGAGGTGCTGAAGATTGAAAAAACCACTGATGGTGCAAAAGCCCCCAATCCGGCCGGAAGCGGTGAAGTGCACTATAACGGAAGTGAAATCGTTTCAATGAATCTTTTTGGTTTCAAGCCTTCATTCTTTGATTTTCTTCATGAAGATTTCAGCAAGTTCATGGAAAAGAACGGCATGGATCCCAAATCGGAGCTTCTAATCCCCGCAACCCTCGACCGTTTCATAAAGAAAGGTGCGATTAAGATAGAGGTGCTGATGACCAATGAAAAATGGTTTGGCGTCACTTACAGGGAGGATAAGCCATTTGTTGTTGAGAGCATAAAGCAAATGGTTAAGAAGGGGGTGTACCCGGAATCGATATATTAGAAAGATACGAACTCACCCCCTCTCTGCTCCGAATAGAAGGGGATGCCTACGTATAAAATCTCAATTATTATACGTAGATCTTCTCTGGAACACGTGAATATGCTTACGTTGCGGAGGTGAGTTCGTGCAGATACCCTACCACTTAAAATCGCAGCTGTACGAGGTTACATTATCCACGTTGTCGCTGACCTTCAGTGTCAGAAGGTGTCTGGTGCCTTTTGAAAGATATTTTTCGTCAAACTGGTAGATCAGTACATTGTTCTTTGGATCGTATTCAAATAAAGCCCACTTATTATCTATCACAGGTTCGTACGATTTTATTCCCGAGAAATCATCGGAGATTTTTATTCTTATCTCCTTTCTGCCTGTAAGATCCGCACCCGGTGTGATTCTGATCGGACTAATGGAAGGAGATACGGTATCCATTCCCACAAAATAGTTGCCAAAGGAGGATACCTCCGCCCTGACGAATCCTTCCGAATAAGTGCTGCTCACGGGCACTTTGCTCATATTGTCGAGGAGCTTTACGATCATCATCTTTGATTCTTTGCCGTCAGCGATTGTTTTTGGCTTTATGGACAGTGAAAAAGCTTTCTGGACCGGAGTGTAGATGTTATGGACAGAATGAAGGTCTGAAAGCATCAAAGGAGAGCCGGGGCTCTTCTTGTATCTGAAATGAAGAGTGTCATAAAGCGTACCTGAGGGAATGTTTAAAGCCATGTCTTCAGATGTGAACCTGTTTATTTTGTTATACGGCATCAACTCATTAAATTCCGTCTCAGGAGGTGAAATCAATAATGGTTTTTCCTTAACGGATTTTACATTAAACGCCAGGACAGATTTATTTTCACTCGCATCGGTAACAGTAATTTTAACCTTATGCGTCTTTTCATCATTGAAGTTGAAGATACCCCTGTTGAGCAGGGCCCTGTAGTTTTCGAGCCTGTCATTTGGCAGGACAAAGGCTCTTTGTATATAAATGTTGCTTCGCATGTAAGTCTCATAATCGATATGGCTGTTGACGAACCTGGATTCGTTAAATGAGAAGCCATCCATTACATAATTGTAAACAGTGGTGCTGTCGATACTGAGGGAGATGGAATAAGCGGCACATTTGTTTGCAGCACCGTCGAGCAGGTCGTATATTTTCAGCCCGAAACCGGCTGATCCGCTGATCCTGATTTCATTTCCTTCAGCCAGTGAAAATTTTCCCTCTGCTGTCTTAACTACATTAAGCCTGACAGGATGGATTGCATTATTAATATAAGTATCTTTCCTTTCAGGATATATGGCAAGCTTCTCGATTACCGGGGCAATATGGTCTGAAACGCCTATATTGAACAGCAGCGGGTTTACCGGGAGCTCATTGTCCGCTTCCCTTATTTCAAAGTGGAGATGGGGTCCCCCAGAGCTTCCTGAATTGCCCGAATAAGCTATTAGCTGTCCTTTTTTCACAGGGAATTTTTCTTTAGACGGGAACATGGTTACCAGGAAGCTTTTCCTTTCATACTGCACAGATTTCACATAGCTGTCGATCTCAGGGGTGAATCTCTCAAGATGTGCGTAAACGGTCGAATAACCTGAAGGATGCTTCACATACAATGCCTTTCCGAATCCTGAAGGTGAGATGCTGATCCTGTAAATGTATCCGTCGGCTGCCGATACGACTTCTTTCCCCGTAACTCCCTGTGTCTTAATATCCACACCCGAATGAAAATGATCTATTCTTAATTCGCCGAAATTTGATGAGAGCAGCACGGGAATTTTTACAGGTGGCGCGAAGATGCTCCGGTCTTTGGGATTGTGATTGAAGCTGGTCAATATCAATAGGCTTGCAAGGAAATATTTTACTAAATACATATATCCGGGTTTATGCTGCAAATCTATATTGCAGGAATGGGAGGTCAAAACAAAATCAACTAATTTTTTGAAAATATCATTTAGTATGTTAATTTTGCCATAAAGATTATGACATGTCAGGCCAGGGTTACGAAGAGCTGATAATTTTAAACAGGAAACTGGATGAAATATTAGCGAGGTACTCAGGATTAAAAACTGAAATTCAGGATCTTAAACACGCAAATGAAGAATTGAAAGCCATGCTTCAGGAGCGTGAGGAAAAATTAAAAGAATTGGAAATTAAGTACGAGAAAGTTAAATTAACCGGAGCATTGTTGGGAGAGGGAGAAAATGCCGGTGAGGCAAAGAGGAAGCTGAACGATCTGGTGCGGGAAATTGACAAATGTGTTGCTCTTTTAAATAGATAGATATTTCAATGGATGATAAGCTTTCCATAAGGGTTAATGTAGCGGACAGGTATTATCCATTGAAGGTTGAACGGGATGATGAGGAGAGAATAAGGAAGGCAGCCCGGATGATTAACGAGAAGGTGCTGCAGTATAAGCAGCGGTACACCGACAAGGATGTACAGGATTTTTTGGCAATGGCCGCACTTCAGTATGTAATTAAGCTCAATGAGGAGGAGGAAAGGCTTGAAAAAGATTATCTCCCGGATGCCCTGAAGGAACTGATCAGTAAGGTAGATTCAGTTCTTGAAGAAAAAGAGTGACATACGTTCTTTCAAATAGAAAAAGAAATTGCCCGCATTGTTTCTTCATTCATTTTTGAAACTCAACAGTTTAAAACTTTGGAGCAATCTTAATCTCAGCTAGGACAGGCCGCATTCCGGTTCGCCGGGAATCCCGCTCTGCGGGAACAGTGGACGTCCGAACTGGGGTAGTAGCTCCAGCCATACAGACATGGGGTTTTATAAAAGCTGAAGGAACTTTGCGGGTTTTTTTTATATATATGTTGAATTTTATTTTTTGTAACAGTTAAATTTTGATGAACTTTAATAAATGGAAACAATGAGTAACGGACTGATAATGACTATTTGTGCACTGTCGCTCGTTATTGGCTTCGGAGTTTCTTACCTTATCTGGCAGATTGCTCTTAAGAAGAAAAGTAAAAAGATCGTCAGCGAAGCGGAAGCCGAAGCTGAAGTGATCAAAAAAGAGAAGATCCTGCAGGCTAAGGAAAAATTCCTGCAGCTTAAGGCAGAACACGAAAAGCTAATTAATGAAAAGAACAGCCGTATAGGACAGGCTGAGAACAGGATAAAACAGAAAGAACTAACCCTTTCTCAGAAGTTTGAAGAGGCTCAGCGGAAAAAGAGCGAGGCAGAATCGTTAAAAGATAACGTGACAGCCCAACTCGAGCTAATTGAGAAAAAAAACGAAGAACTGACCAGGGTACACAAACAACAGGTCGAAAAACTTGAGACAATCTCAGGATTCTCAGCGGAGGAAGCAAAAAATCATCTTATCGAATCCCTCAAGGAGGAAGCAAAAACGGATGCAATGTCCTATATCAACGAGATCCTCGATGAAGCCAAGATGACAGCAAACAAGGAGGCTAAAAGGATCGTTGTTCAGACAATTCAGAGGGTTGCAGCTGAGAATGCCATTGAGAATGCCGTAACTGTCTTTCATATAGAATCGGATGAAATGAAGGGCAGGATCATCGGCCGTGAAGGAAGGAACATACGTGCCCTTGAGGCAGCTACAGGTGTGGAGATCATTGTTGATGACACACCTGAGGCCATTGTGCTTTCAGCTTTCGATCCAGTCAGAAGGGAAGTTGCACGACTCGCACTTCATCAGCTTGTGACAGACGGCAGGATACATCCGGCCCGCATCGAGGAAATGGTGGAGAAAACACGCAAGCAGGTGGAGGATGAAATCCTTGAAGTAGGGAAGAGGACAGCAATCGACCTTGGAATTCACGGACTTCATCCGGAACTGGTGAGGCTTGTCGGGAAAATGAAATACAGGTCCTCATACGGACAAAACCTGCTTATGCACTCGCGTGAAGTAGCCAATCTTGCTGCAATCATGGCAGCAGAGCTTGGACTGAACCCAAAAATCGCCAAGAGAGCCGGGCTGCTGCACGATATTGGCAAAGTACCGGATGATGAACCGGAGCTGCCGCATGCAATCCTCGGCATGAAGATGGCAGAGAAATACAAGGAAAAACCTGAGGTATGCAACGCCATCGGTTCGCACCATGATGAAACAGAAATGACAACGCTGATTGCACCCATTGTGCAGGTTTGCGATGCCATCTCGGGAGCAAGGCCCGGTGCAAGGAGAGAAGTTGTCGAATCCTACATTAAACGCCTTAAGGAGCTTGAATCACTTGCGCTGCAGTACCCCGGCGTAATGAAGACCTATGCCATCCAGGCAGGCCGTGAGCTGAGGGTCATTGTCGGAGCTGAGAAAGTAAGCGACAAGGAAGCTGAAAGCCTTTCCTTCGAAATAGCAAGGAAAATACAGAATGAGATGACTTATCCAGGACAGATTAAAATCACAGTGATCAGGGAAACCCGGTCGGTCAATTATGCTAAGTAATTGATTTCCATAAGATAAATCTTATTTTGAATGAATATAAAAAGCGTTCCACCGAACGCTTTTTTAGTTTATTTACCCCTCCTCAATTTCTTATTTTCTATATTTGTGACCTCAAAAACTGAATACTTCAGATGTCTGCAATCAAGTTACTGAACATAGTAGGTGCCAGGCCGCAGATCATAAAGGCTTCTGCAATAAGCAGGGCTGTGCGGAATCATTTTTCAGGCCGGATTGAGGAGCTTACACTTCACACAGGACAGCATTATGACAAGGAAATGTCTGAAGTTTTTTTCGATGAACTTGAGATACATAAACCTGATTTCAATCTCGGAGTAGGCTCGGCAGGGCATGGGAGACAGACGTCATTGATGATAACCGGGATCGAAGAGGTGCTTCTCTCCCAAAAACCTGATTGTGTCCTGCTCTACGGCGATACAAATTCCACCCTGGCAGGCGCTATTGCTGCATCCAAGCTTCATTTCCCGGTAATTCACATTGAGGCGGGACTCAGGTCTTTCAACAAAAGAATGCCGGAAGAAATTAACAGGATCGTCAGCGATCATTGTTCGACACTTCTTTTCTCCCCGACCAATGCAGCTTTCAAAAACCTGATGGCTGAAGGTTTCAGGCCTGAAAACAGTCCTCCATACACAATCGATAATCCCAAAATATACCTGACGGGAGACATAATGTATGATAACTCGCTGTTCTTTGGCAGGCTTGCTGAAAAGAAGAAATCCGGTTTTCTTGATAAAATGGGATTACAGCGCAACAGTTATGTCCTGGTGACGATTCACCGTGACATCAACACCGACGATACTGAAAGGCTTTATAATATTCTCAGCACACTTAAAAACCTGGCTGAAAAAAACAAAATTGTTTTTGTAATGCCATTTCACCCCAGGACTATAAATTCCCTTAAAAACAATCTGCTGGCGTTTTTTGGTGAATTAACCGCTTCAGAATACCTGAAAATCATTCCGCCGGTATCATTTCTCGAAATGACCTTTCTCGAAAAGCACTGCAAAATTATTATCACCGATTCAGGAGGAGTACAGAAAGAATCACATTTTTTCAAGAAGCCCTGTATTGTTCTCCGCAAGGAGACAGAATGGATAGAACTCGTCAGTAACGGAACGGCACGCCTCGCAGATGCCGACAGTGTAAAGATTTCTGAAGATTTTGAAAGATTTTTACACTGCGGAAACCTGGAATATCCTTCCTTCTACGGGAACGGGAAAACAGCGGAATTCATATTGACTGAAACCCTGATGTTATTTGAAAAAGAGTGACGGTTTTGTTTAATTTCCTGCCTGAAAATCGCTAACTTGCTTTTTAAAGCTGAGAAAATGGAAAAGACTTTGAAAGATAAAAAGGTGCTGGTTACAGGCGGTGCAGGTTTCATTGGATCAAATCTTGTCGGGGCTCTTCTCGAACAGGGCAGTTATGTTACGTGTCTGGATAATTTTTCAACAGGCAAAAGACAGAATCTGGAAGAATATCTGTCAAATTCCCGTTTCATTCTTATTGAAGGTGATATACGCGACTATGATACCTGCCGGAAAGCTGTTGACGGGCGAGAAATAGTTTTCCATGAGGCCGCCCTCGGGTCGGTGCCCAGGTCGATCAAGGATCCTGTGACAACCACTGATGTTAATATCGGCGGTTTCGTCAAAATGCTCTTCGCTTCGCATGAAGCTAAAGTGAAGAGGTTTATTTACGCAGCAAGTTCTTCAACGTACGGAGATCATCCCGATTTAC
Source organism: Bacteroidales bacterium (assembly GCA_035299385.1). Classification (GTDB taxonomy): domain Bacteria; phylum Bacteroidota; class Bacteroidia; order Bacteroidales; family VadinHA17; genus LD21. The sequence continues at coordinate 14,590 of DATGWQ010000338.1, forward strand.
CAAAAATCGAGGATAAAATAGGAACCCCACTGTCTCCATACGGAATCACAAAATATGTAAACGAGCTTTACGGAGCCAACTTTTCCAAAACCTATGGAATTGATGTAATAGGATTGAGGTATTTCAATGTTTTCGGAAGGCGCCAGGACCCTGACGGCGCTTACGCTGCAGTTATACCTAAATTTCTTAAATTACTGAAAAATCATGAATCCCCGGTGATAAACGGGGATGGCTCCTATTCACGGGACTTTACATACATTGATAACGTAATACAGGCTAACCTGCTATCAGCGCTTGCAGACAAAAAAGAAGCTTTAAACCAGGTCTACAACGTTGCATTTGGTGAAAGGACAAACCTTAACCAGCTGTATAATCATATTCAGAAAATAGCCGGCAGATTCGACAGTGAGATCCTTAAAATTCCCATTATTTATGGCCCCGAGCGTGCAGGAGATATTCCTCACTCACTTGCTTCAATCGATAAGGCCAAGAGGTTGCTCGGGTACTCTCCCACACACAGCGTTTCAGAAGGACTTGACGAGGCTGTAAAATGGTTCTGGGATAATTTGTGACATTTATTACATTTGTCCTCTGACCAGCCGCATTTGCGGTTTGTCCTAAAGTCAATATAGTCAGGCATTTGCTAAAAAAAGGAATGTGACTGACGGGGCGTAAGCATTGATAAAAGCTATCTTCTTTTTAATTATCTTTGGTAAAGACTGACTCCAAACTATGAATTTTCGACTGAAGAGCAGGATGATCCTATTGTTTAGAAACTATTCACTTCCAAGGTGGCTGGTCCTGCTTATTGATATTATTGTCGTCTACTTCTCTTTCCTTATTGCATATATGTTAAGATATAACTTTGAGACATATATGTTTGAGCTGTCACTTGCATTCAAGCAGGCATGGATTGTTCTCCTGATCTATACTGTTTTTATGGTGATCTTCAGATCTTATGCTGGAATGATCAGGCATACCACAATAAGGGATACATATAAGCTGATTTTCACCAATTTCTCAGCATTGGTGGTTCTTTTGCCACTTACATTTCTGAGCAGGAAATATGAATGGAACCCGGTTTTCGATATTCCCGGGTCGATACTGGTGATCCATTCAGGCGCTGTTCTGATCACTCTCTTTTTCATCAGAATATTCATAAAGTACTTTTATGAAATTGCAACTTCTGTTTCAGGGGAGAAGAAAAACGTTGTCATTTATGGCTCGGGTGATACGGGAATTGTGGTCAGAAGGGTTATTGAGGCTGATAGCAAGGGCTTATACCGTGTGAAGTGCTATGTCGATGATGACAAAAAGATACAGGGGAAGAAAGTCAACGGGTACCCTGTCTATTCAAGGGAAATTCTTACAAAGGAATTCATTGAAAAGGAGCAGATCAAAGCCTTCATAATAGCTATCAACAAGATTGCACCTGCAAAGAAAAAGGAAGTAATTGAATCACTTATTGATCTTGGGTGTGAAATACTTGACACACCTTCATTTGATACATGGCTGAACGGCCAGTTTGAGATCAGGAATCTTCAGAAGGTAAAGCTTGAGGACCTGTTGGGGCGGGACCCAATCATGCTGGATTTTGATAGGATTCAGAACGGCCTTAAGGGAAAAACAATTCTTGTCACGGGAGCGGCAGGTTCCATTGGGTCCGAAATCGCCCGCCAGCTGATGAAATTCGATACAGGTAAAATAATTCTCCTGGACCAGGCAGAGACACCATGCTTCTACCTCGAACAGGAGCTCCTGGCATCAAAAACAAAATGCAATTACAGGGTTATTATAGGTGATGTGACCAAACCGGAGCTGATGGAGCAGGTATTTATTGATCATCTGCCCCAGATAATATTCCATGCAGCAGCATACAAGCATGTTCCCCTAATGGAACAGCATCCACATGAAGCTTTCCGGGTAAATGTAGGAGGAACGAAGAATGTGGCCGAGCTTGCAATTAAATACAAGGCTGAAAAATTTGTAATGATTTCTTCTGATAAGGCTGTGAATCCCACTAATGTCATGGGCGCCACCAAGAAGCTTTGCGAGCTTCTTGTTCACAACCTTTCGATGCGGAAGGATATCACGACCAATTTCATTACAACAAGGTTCGGAAATGTACTCGGATCAAATGGTTCGGTGATCCCGTTATTCAACAGGCAGATTGCAAACGGCGGGCCGGTTACAATAACCCACCCCAATATTACCAGGTTCTTCATGACAATTCCTGAAGCATGCCAGCTTGTCCTGGAAGCAGGTTTCATGGGTAATGACGGACAGATCTATATTTTCGATATGGGCGAGCCGGTCAGGGTCCTTGATGTCGCCCTCAACCTCATAAGGCTATCCGGATTGGAACCATATACTGACATAAAGATAAAGTACATCGGGCTTCGTCCCGGTGAAAAGTTGTACGAAGAGCTTTTCGCGGGTGATGAGCCTATGCTGCCGACATATAATCCTAAAATAAGCATTGCACAGATATCCCAGAACAATCTTGATCATGTTTACTCAAGAATAGAGATCATCCTTGGCTCGTTGTATGAGCTTACTCCGAGACAGCTTATTACCGAAATGATGGGAATTGTCCCGGGGTATAAAAGCAAACATGAACTAATCGATCTGTAATTTGTTCAAGGTTTAACCAGCCTGGTTCAGCAAGAAAATTTTTTATGGCAGAAAACAAAGGAAAGAAAGTTTTCGTCAGTGGTGTTTTTGACCTGCTTCACTCAGGTCATATTGCTTTTCTAAGGGAAGCCGCACAGTATGGCGATTTGTATGTAGGACTAGGATCAGATGCGACTGTCGCTGATCTTAAAGGCAGGCCTGCGATCAACTCTGAAGATGAACGCCTGTATATGCTGAAGGCGCTCTCGTGTGTTCATGATGCAAAGATAAACCGCGGAACAGGAATCCTGGATTTTGCTTATGACATGAAGGATCTGAAACCGGATATTTTCGTTGTCAATGAGGACGGGAATACTTTCGAGAAGGAGAAGCTATGCAGGGAACTCGGCATAGAGTACAGGGTTTTGAAAAGGATCCCATATGCCAACCTTCCTGTCAGGTCGACTACCTTGCTCCGGAATGAAACATCTATTCCTTACAGGATTGACCTTGCCGGCACATGGATAGATCAGCCCTACGTTTCAAAATATCATCCCGGATGGGCAATAACTGCTTCAATTGAGCCGACAATCGAGTTCAATGAGAGGTCGGGAATGGCCACTTCCACAAGAAAAAAAGCAATTGAGCTCTGGAATAACCAGATCCCGATGGATAACCCGGAAAAGCTCGCCAGGATACTCTTCAGGTATGACAATAATCCCGGGACAAAGGATGTGAGTGGTTCCCAGGATTCAATCGGCATAGCAATGCCGGGCATAAACAGGTTTTTCTATGAAAAGGGAGAATACTGGCCAGCAAAATTCGAGACAATTACGGACCTTGAAACCATTAAATGGCTTGAGGACAGGCTTTTCATGATTATGCTTTGGCCCAGACCTGCTGATTTTGTGGTTCTCGAAAACACAAACATCACTTCTGAAAATGTACTTGCTCTCACCCGGGCCGCCGAGAAAGCATGGCAGGGTCTTAAAAGCCGTGACATCAGCACATTCTCGGAAGGATTTACCGATTCATTCAAAGCCCAGGTGACGATGTTCCCGAAAATGCTGAACCGGAGGATAGAGGATGTGATCGACAGCTACAGGAATATTGCATCAGCATGGAAGCTTTCGGGTGCAGGAGGAGGGGGTTACCTCATTCTCATAAGCGAGAAGGAAATCCCCAATGCGATTAAAATAAAAATCAGGATAAAGGATTACTGGTTGTAAATTAATCTCAGCTATGAATAATGTTGCACTAATATCGGGCATAACCGGGCAGGATGGTTCTTATCTGACAGAACTTCTTCTTGATAAAGGGTATGAAGTTCACGGGATAATGAGACGATCAAGTTCCTTTAATACCTTCAGGATTGACCATATATATAACAACAAGAAGTATCTGAATAAACAGTTCTTTCTTCATTATGGCGATCTCACCGATTCGAGCAACCTTAACAGGCTTGTGGAAAAGATAAAGCCGACTGAGATCTACAACCTTGGTGCACAGTCGCATGTACAGGTTTCATTCGAGGTCCCGGAATACACTGCCGAAGTTGACGGGATCGGTACCTTGAGGTTTCTTGATGCAATAAAGGAGACAGGGATCAAGACCAGATTTTACCAGGCTTCCACCTCGGAGCTCTATGGAAAAGTTCGGGAAGTGCCTCAAACGGAAACGACGCCGTTTTACCCCAGGAGCCCGTATGCAGCTGCCAAGCTTTATGCATACTGGATCGTGGTGAACTACAGGGAGGCTTATAATGTTTTTGCCTGTAACGGGATATTGTTCAACCATGAAAGTGAAAGAAGGGGAAAGACATTTGTGACCAGGAAAATAACTGTGGCCGCTTCAAAGATAATGACAGGGCAGCAGGAAAAGATTTACCTGGGCAATCTTGATTCAAAACGTGACTGGGGATATGCTCCCGAGTATGTAGAGGGAATGTGGAGAATCCTTCAGGCTGATGCTCCTGACGACTACGTCCTTGCCACCAATGAGACCCATTCCATAAGGGAGTTTGTTGAAGAAACATTCAGGGTTTTGGGTGAGGAGATAGTATGGAAAGGTCATGGTGTAGATGAAAAAGGAATATTGAAGTCATCAGGAAAAGAAGTTGTTGCTATCGATCCCCGTTATTTCAGGCCGACGGAGGTTGATCTGCTAATCGGAGATCCATCGAAGGCCAGGCATAAGCTTGGCTGGAAACCGAAAGTAACTTTTAAGGAACTGGTGAAGTTAATGGTCAAGGCTGATTTTGAGAAAGCAAAGAGAAGACAGGAATAACGTAGAGCGTAAAGCGTTGAGTGTAAAGTGTAAAGTGTAAAGTGTAAAGTGTAAAGTGTAAAGTGTAAAGTGTAAAGTGTTAACCATGTAGGTGTAAAGATAGGGGCTGTGCGCTGGAATTCCCCTCCCTGGAGGGGTCAGGGGTGGGTTCTTAATTAAACATCTGA
>DATGWQ010000339.1:0-2009 GCA_035299385.1 Bacteroidales bacterium
GTATCCGCCCCAGACGGACATCAGGCCGCGACCGCCGTCCATCTGCAGCGCTCACCACGTGTCCGTACCGTCTTAGAACGTGTTGGGAAAGTGCTCGGCGTGCCTGCGTGACTGATGTGACCGGTGGGGCGAACGTGGCGGTATGGCCGATGAGCCCGCAGCCCGTTACCCGTCTGACCTGACCGATGCGCAGTGGGAGCTGATCGCTCCGATGGTGGCGGTCAGGCACGGTGGCCGCCCGGCCGAGCACGACCGACGCCGGATCGTGGATGCCATCTTGTACGTGACCCGGACCGGGTGTTCGTGGCGGCAGCTGCCGCACGACTTCCCACCGTGGGCCACGGTGTACTGGTACTTCAAGGAGTGGAACGCCGAGGGCATCACCGATCGGATCCACGACGCGCTCCGCGATGCGGTCCGGGATCGGGACGGGCGTGACCCGATGGCCTCGGCGGGGATTCTGGATGCCCAGAGCGTCAAGGGCGCCGACACCGTCGGGAAGGACTCGCGCGGCTATGACGCGGGCAAGAAGACCAATGGCCGCAAGCGGCACATCGTGACCGACACCCTGGGCCTGCTGGTGGTGGTGCTGGTCACCGCCGCCAGCGTGCAGGACCGCGACGGTGGGCGGCTGGTGCTGAACCGGGCCCGGATGGCGATGCCCTCGATCGTGCTGGTGTGGGCCGATGGTGGCTACGCGGGCAAGCTCGTCGCGTTCGCCCAGCAGTACCTGAAGATGCTGGTGCACATCGTCAAGAAGCCTGAGGGTCAACGCGGCTTCGAGGTCCTGCCCCGCCGCTGGGTTGTCGAACGGACCCTGTCCTGGATCAGCCGATACCGTCGCCTGTCCAAGGACTACGAACGCAAGACCGAACACGCCGAGGCGATGGTCAAGTGGGCCATGATCGGGCTGATGACCCGACGTCTCGCACCCGGCCCCGGCCCCCGCCCCTGGCAGTCGAGTAAGGCCTCATGACCCCTTTCCCAACACGTTCTTAGAACGTGTTGGGAAAGGGGGTCATGCTGCCTTGGCCTTGGGCCAGGCGCGTTGGTGAGGTGTGGGGGCCAGGCGGCGGGTCATGAGCCCGATCATGGCCCACTTGACCATGGCTTCGGCGTGTTCGGGCAGGCGTTCGTAGTCTCGGTCTAGGCGTCGGCAGCGCACCAGCCAGGACAGGGTTCGTTCGACCACCCAGCGTCTAGGTAGCACCTCGAAGGTGCGTTGTCCCTCGGGCTTTTTCACGATCGCCAGGGTGATGCGCAGCAGTCGGCGGGCGAACTCGACCGCGCCTCCGGCGTAGCCGCCGTCGGCCCAGACCAGCACGATGGAGGGCATTCTCATCCGGGCCTTGGCCAGCACGAGTCGTCCGCCGTCGCGGTCTTGCACGCTGGCTGCGGTGACCAGCACCACGACCAGCAGCCCGATGGTGTCCACGACGATGTGGCGCTTGCGTCCGTTGACCTTCTTGCCGGCGTCGTAGCCGCGGCTGTCCCGCCCGACGGTGTCGGCTGCCTTGACCGACTGGGCATCCACGATGCCGGCGCTGGCCATCGGATCACGATCGGCGGCGTCGCGAGTGGCATCGCGCAACGCGTCATGGATCCGGTCGGTGACGCCCTCGCCGTTCCAGGTCTTGAAATACCAGAACACCGTTGCCCAGGGCGGGAAGTCGTGCGGCAGCTGCCGCCAGGAGCATCCGGTGCGGTTGACGTAGAGGATGGCCTCGACGATCCGCCGGCGTGGGTGCTCAGCCGGGCGGCCGCCGGGCTTCACGGCAACCATCGGCTCGATCAACGCCCACTGTTCATCGGTCAGATCGGAGGGATAACTGGGCGGTGGGGCAGCATCCATCTAGTCACATTGGACCCAACAGTCACACTAGCCACGGCAACACACCGCGGCTTTCCCAACACGTTCTCAGTGTCGTGGGGATCTCAGGCGGAGGTCGCGGGTGCGATCTCGTCGATCGCGGCGAGCGCGTTGAGGGTATGCGGGTAGCCGATGAACG
>DATGWQ010000340.1:0-4268 GCA_035299385.1 Bacteroidales bacterium
AATATGAAAACGTCAAGAAGAGGTTTCATCAGAACAGGCGCTATGGCAGTCCTGGGCGCTTCGATGCTGCCCGGATTGGACTTCGATCTCCAGAAACAGAAAGGAAAGAAGGAGAAGAAAGCGAAAGATGAGAAAAAGCCAAAACCAGAGCAAGCGAAATCCGGCAGGAAGCTCATGACCGGCCTTCAACTCTATTCTGTCCGTGACGACATGATGAAGGATCCGAGAGGAACACTCACGCAGCTTGCAAAGATGGGCTATGTCTATGTCGAGCATGCCAATTATGTCGATCAGAAGTTTTACGGGTTCCCGGCACAGGAATTCAGGAAGATACTTGACGATCTCGGGTTGAAGATGATCAGCGGTCATACCGTGTTTGGCAAACAGCACTGGGACGAAGCAAAGAAAGATTTCAGCGACAGCTGGAAGAAGCTGGTGGAGGATGCCGGCGTGCTCGGCCAGAAATGGGTCATCAGCCCTTCGATGGACAACAGCATGAGAAAGAACTATGATGACTTCAAAAAATACATGGATATTTTTAACCTGAACGGGAAGCTCTGCCAGAAGCAGGGTATGAAGTTCGGCTATCACAACCACGATTTCGAATTCAGCGAAAAGCTGAATGGCGAGAAGCTGTTCGACATAATAATGAAGAGCATCGATCCCGCTCTTGTTGCCCTTCAGCTCGACATGGGAAACCTGTACAACGGAGGCGCAGTGGCTCTCGATGTCATGAACCAGTATCCAGGCAGGTTCGAGATAATGCATGTGAAGGATGAGATACCTTCAAAAGAAGGCAATGAGAAATACGAGAGCACCATTCTCGGCAAGGGTATCGTAAAGACAAAGGAAGTATGCGACCTGGGGAAATCAAAAGGCGGAACGGTCTGCTATATCATCGAGCAGGAATCGTACCAGGGCAAAACCCCGATGGAGTGCGTGCAGGAGGATCTGAAGATTATGAAGGATTGGGGATATTGACCTAATTGCTCAACAGACCCCTTTTGCCGGCACACAAGCCAACGCACTTCCATCTGAACCAAAGTCCCCCCATTTGGGGGGATTTAGAGGGGCACTTTATAGGGTATTTTCACTTTTGCCGGTCTTTATGAAAATAACTTAAAATGAAGCTTTATTCCTTCATCCTCATCTTGCTTGCGTCTGCATGCACATCAGCTTATTCGCAGACCGACACAACAATCGTGTCCCTCAAACTGAAAGACGGCCTCTTCACAGGCAGCTCACAGGGTGGTTACATAGCTGAACCATACTGGGGCATTGTGAAGCTGAGCGTGAAGGATGGGCTCATTACTGATGTAAGTTTTATGATCCGCGATTCGGCGCTTCATGAAACCTTCAATGATGCATACGCAAAGCATTTTGCAGGGAATGAAGTGTATATTCAGCAGACAAAAAATGACTGGAACGGTGTGAAGACCTACCCGGTGAAGCTTAGGGAGAAACAGGATATCAGCAAGGTGGATGTAATCTCAGGCGCTACCTGGTCATACAATATTTTCAGGGCCTCCCTCGACAGTGCTCTGAGTGGCGATCATTAAACAAATTTCATTCCTGTATGTTTTTTAACTGCCGGTGGCTTCGGTGAGGCGCCGGCAGTTTGTATATTTGCCTGAGTAGAGACAGGTCTCGTTTTGAGTAGAAACAGGTCTCAGACCTGTCTCTGCATCGACCGTTAAAGAATGAAAAAACATACCCTTATATTCCTGCTTCTCCTTGTTTCAGCAATTACCTTTTCACAGAAGATCCCTGTTCATGTTGCAAGAAAGGATAAAGACCTTCAATGGCAGATACTCGATGAGGCAATGGGAACGGCTTTCCCCGGCAGCGGGATATTCAGCGACGATTCACTCACATTCACGCTCGACACAGAAAGAAGATATTTCTTTTCCGTTTCATTCAATCATGAATACAGTCCGGATGAGACTCTGTTTATCCTCTATATAGGAGATGAACCGGTAATCCGTATTGACGGTGACACAAAGCCCGGAGATCATTTCATTCCATTCTTCACCGGAATAAGGGATATGGAAAAGAAGATCTTCGGCGGATCTGATGCTCTCATATCCGAATTTCCCTGGCAGGTTTATGTAGTTGCAGGAAACCTTTCATGCGGCGGCTCTATAATCGCCGGCACATGGATACTTACAGCGGCTCACTGCACGAAGGACGATTCGGGAAATACCTGGGCTGCTTCAAAGGTAACCGTTAAGGCAGGGGCGAACAATCCTTTTGATCCCACACAGGGCACGGTTTATCATGCAGCCGAGATCATTCCCAATGAGAACTATAATGACAACACTCTTGAGAATGACATTGCACTGATCAGGCTGACCGCACCGATAACCAATCCCAACACTTCTGTTGTTCACCTGGTAACACAGGAAGATATTAAATATGGTGCAATCGATCCTGGTGTAATGTCGTGGGTGACAGGCTGGGGCCTTACCCACAAGAACCCGAACGTTTATCCGACATCGCTTCAGAAGGTTCAGCTGCCTATAGTTACAAGATTGCAGGCTTCCACGGTATGGCGTTCCATGCCGTCAACAGTAATCATGGCTGGATACCTGAACGGTAATAAGGATGCTTGCAACGGCGACAGCGGCGGGCCCATGGTCGTGCCGGTCCTGGGGGGATTAAGGCAGGCAGGGCTTGTCAGCTGGGGAAGTGCCGACTGCAACACTTACGGAGCTTATACGAATGTGGCTCTTTTTGAAACCTGGATAAGGAACCGCACCGGCATCCAGCCGTTTTTCATCCCACCTGCTCCGAAAGGCGATTCGATTATTTGCGTGGGTACTTCATCTGATCAGTATTCAGTTGACGCTGTTCCGGGAGCAGGCACCTATGAGTGGAACCTGTTCCCCTCAAATGCCGGAAGCGTATCCGGATCTTCAACGGGGGCTACGGTCAATTGGAATACGGGATTCACGGGGACAGCTGACCTGGCATACAGGGTTACAAGAAGCGGCCAGCTGTCTGACTGGTCAAGGATAAGGCTGAAGGTTGTCAGGACCACCCGTATCACCAGGGTGTCGTCCGACACTGCCCTGTGCGCAGGCAAGACGGCTGCATTAAGCGTGAATGCAGAGGGATATAATCTTCAGTATCGGTGGTTTGTAAACGGGAATGCTGTTCCGGGAGACTACCCTTCTAAAATTGAGTTCTTTTCCGCCGAGCCCGGGAATTCAGGAAACTACACAGTACAGGTAAGCGGGGAATGCGGAACTGTGACTTCCACGTCAATGAGGCTCACGGTATATCCCCTTACAGAGATAAGGTCACTGACGCCTGCAGCCGACCTGCCGTTTGGCAGCGACAAGATTTTGCATGTCAGTGCGGGCGGGCATAACCTGTCGTTCCAGTGGCAAAAGGGCAGCGTTGCAGTGGCTACCCAGACCGATTCGACACTCCTTCTGAAAAACGTTACAGCAGGGGATATAGGGCTTTACCGTGTAATTGTTTCCGGAACATGCGGCACAGTGACAAGCGGCAACATATATGTTTTTGTAACCGGAAACACACTGTCAGGCGCCCCGGAGGTGCTATTATGGCCATCAATAACCACAAGCTCCTTCTATGTTGCCGAAAGTGAAGGAGACTTCTATAATATTGATATATACAACCAGTCAGGGAAGCTCGTCGTTTCACACAGGAACCTTCAATATCAGAATGAGATAGACATGTCACATCTCGGCAAAGGCATCTTTTTTGTAAAGATTTTCAATGGGAAGTTCAAGAGGACAATAAAGGTGGTGAAGACATAAGTTCTTTTTAAGGAAATCTATCACCCAGGTAGGAATTATATAAGTTCTTTTACAATTGACTTAAGCAAACTGCAAAAGAGACTGGTAGTAAGGATATAAGTTCTTTTACAGTTGGCTTCAGCCAACTGTAAAAGGGATCTGCCAATCTGAAAGGACTTTAGTCCTTGATTCTTTGAAGCCCATACTCTTTTTCCAACACATCAATTTCATTTTCAAAAGCTACTTTCCCGTGATGCCTGACCTGATTCCTGATGTATGCTCTCAGGTTTTTCAGCTGGCCCATTCCAATCGACACTGCCCAATAGTCATCCTGCCACTCAAATTTCAATGTTGTCTTTTTCTTTTTATTTATCCAGAAAGAACTTTCTCCTTTGATATTTTGCATCACTTTTGCTATAGTTTGATCCTTGCCCATTGAGATCAGTGCATGAACATGGTCTTTATAGCCATTGATATTATCAATGAAGATTCCTTTTGAGG